>SXZN01000260.1 GCA_005787865.1 Opitutaceae bacterium
AATTTCACCCCGAGTTCAACCACTGGCAGGAGATATCCCTGCGCTTCCAGCTCACGATAAGGCAGGCCGCATTCTTTGAGCAGTGTGGTCCGTCCAACCTCAAACCAGGGCAAATAGTTTCCGTGATAGACGATACCCATCATATCAGTTTCAGCGTAGCGTACGGTGATCTGGGTGCGTGATTCGATCATGGGCTTAGGTGGTGAGGCTAGGGTTTACTGGTTGGCCGAGCAAAGACTGCACCGCATCGGTCCACGTATGGCGAATCGCTCGGATGCGACCAGCTTCGCCTTGACGGTGGCGCAGGGCGGGGTCGGCGATGAGTTGGGCAAACGCGGCCGTCAGTGCGGCGATGTCGCCGGGGGCGACCAGCAAGCCAGTTTCTCCATGCGCCACGGCCTCGGGCACGCCACCGATCGCATGTGCAATAATTGGGAGGCCATGTGCGCCGGCTTCGAGATACACGAGGCCAAAGCCCTCGATGCTTTGTTTGTGCGGCATGCTCGTCATGGCAAAGATATCCGCTTGAGCATAAATATCACTCAGTTGGTCATCGGGAATATCGCCGAGAAATTTTACCGAAAAATCTGCCGCCTGCACAGCGGTGGCGAGGGCGTCGTCGTACTTATCTTTGCCGTGCGATCCGACGAGCCAGTATTCAAGTGAGGCGAGCTGATCGGCCGGGAGCGCTTGGAGCGCGGCGATGACTTGCAGCTGGCCTTTTCGTGGGTTGAGGCGGGCCACGGTCAGGATGATTGTTTTGGGCTTGGGGTGGGGCAGTCTTTCTAGCGCGCAGGAGGTGAGATCAGTGCGTAGGGCCCCTGGAGTAATCACGGCTTTAGTTACTGCGGCGGGAAAATGTTGGCGTAGGAGGTCCAGCGCAAAGGCGCTTACCACGCCAACCCGGGTGGCCTTGCGTAGGAGATGGGTGGTGCTCCAGCGCAAAATCCAACGGGAGGCTAACCATTGGATTTCTGATCCATGGAAGGTGAGCACGAGTTGCGCCGGCTTCAGGCGATCGAAGTATTGTAAAAAAAGCAGGGCGAGCAGGGGGCCGGGCTCCGGCACATACAAAATAGCACTTCGCAATCGTTTACGTTCGGCAATGAGTCGGCGAGCCATCCGCCATTGGCTCAATAAACTGTGATCGCCGGCCATCGGCAGGCGTTCAATCTGATAGTTGCGCGGTAATTCGAGCACCCCTGGCGCAAGGGCTGGGGCCCAGACTTCGACTGCATAGCCTAAATCTTGGGCAGCCCGAGCCATCTCGGTGGCATACACCGCAATACCTCCGCGGTGGGGAAAGAATTCATGGGTAACCAGAATCAGCGGCTCATTATGCTGAGTGGGTTTTTTGAGGGTGGGGCGCGACATCAGTCGAATTAGGATGATTAAATCAGAGTGCGACTACTGAGAGATGACCCAAAAATGAAGTCGGATGTGGCCTCCTAAACATCAGCAAGTCAATCGGCTAAACTGGGGGGGGCATACAGGGCTATCTTTTGGGTTTACAAAATCCCATCCTTCCCATTAATTACTTCAATGGTTTCTACTGTACACAGCGCTCTCGGATTTCAGCTAAAACCCTTTACATCTGAAGATGATGCAAATCTTCGCGAGGCCCTTAAGCGCTGTTCAGCGGCGACTTATGAATCGGCCGCGCAATTTCGTAAAACAGGTAACACCGAGCATTTACCGGCCATTGTTTTGGGCATAATTGAGCGCTACATTGAGCCTGATCTTAGAGGTAAGCTTAAGGATGCTGATGATGATCTCCGCATCATCGAAGATCTCGGCATTGATTCACTGACGATGATGGAAGTCGTCATTTTGGTGGAGGATGTGCTCCAAATGACTATCAATAACGAAGAGTTACGCCACTTACGGTCGGTGGGTGATGTTAAGACTTTCTTGGATTGTAAGGTCCGTGGCCTGCCCCTGCCTCAGCCCACCAAATTTATCCCGATCGAGCAGATCATGACGGTCATGCCGATCCAGCCGCCGTTTCTTTTTCTCGGCGAGGCAACCGTGGGTGCGCATGGCGCCAACGCTAAGTACAAGATCAGCGGGCAGGAATTTTTTCTCCAAGGGCATTTCAAAGATAACCCGATATTACCTGCCTCCATTATGTTAGAAGCGCTTGGCCAGCTGGCGGTGCTTTTTCTGCTCGAGGGGCAAGTCGGCGAAGCCGGCAAGGTGGTGGATCCGAAGATGATTTTCTTCACTTCGTGTGAAGGTGTGCGCTGCCATCGGATGTGTCGTCCTGGCGATGTCCTCAACTTATCAATTAAGCCAAAGCGCTTGAAGGCGCCGCTGGCCACGTTCGAAGGTCAGATCCGCGTCGGTCAGGAAAAAGCGGCGATTGCGGAAGAAATCACGCTCACGTTTGGCTTTGCCGAAGCCGTTGCGCAGCCTGTCCCGCAAGCTGAACCCGCTGCTATTTTGGACGCCCCCAATAAGGCGGCCGTCAACGCCTAAACCGGTCGGACTTGGTCGGCTTGCGGCGGTGGTTGACCGTCTGACAAAAAGCGTTTTCATACGCGGCAAGGCAGTCGTGGCTAATCGAGCGACGGATGCGTTTTAATTAACATGCGGAAAGTTTACATTACGGGGGTCGGTTTTATTACGAGCATAGGCAATGATGCGGTCGCGGTTTCCGATAGTTTACGGGAGATGCGGCATGGGATGATCCAATACCAGCCGTTTCAAAAAGCTGATGTGCCGGTCAAAGTGGCTGCGCCGATTCGCGATTTTATTACTGATACCACGGAGGCGGAGGATTGGGTTTTCCCGGCGCGGTATAACATCCGGCGGGAAGTTCTTCGCGGCATGGCGCCCCATGGAGTTTATGCTTACTGCGCGATGCAGCAAGCGGTGGAGGATGCTAAATTATCGGAAGCTGATTACTCTAATACCCAAACAGGCTTATACGCGGCTTCGGGCGGCTCACCCTTCTTATTGGGTCATTATTTAGAGCGGATGCGGAAATATGGCGTGATGCGCTGTCAGCCGCTCGGGATTGTCGCCTCAATTTCCGGCACAGTTAATTTCAACC
>SXZN01000261.1 GCA_005787865.1 Opitutaceae bacterium
GGAAGACGCGACCGCTTTCGCCTCGTACGATTTAATCATCACCTCGTACGGCACCCTCACCCGCGATGCCGAAATTTTCACGGCGCAGGAATTCGACATTATTCTCGCGGATGAAGCCCAACATTTAAAAAATCGCCGCACGCAAGCCGCGCAATCTTTGCGCACTCTGCGCGGCCGCGGGCGCTTCCTCCTGACGGGCACGCCCCTCGAAAACTCACTCGATGACCTGCGCTCCCTTTTTGAATATCTGATGCCAGGCTTTATCGCCGCCATTCCCGCCGGCGTGCGTGGCACCGATCGAACTTGGTTCGATGAGCGCCTGCGGGTGCAGACGGCTCCCTATATTTTACGCCGGACCAAACTCGTGGTCGCGCCCGAGCTGCCCGAAAAAATCGAGCAAACCATTTATTGCGAACTCACGCCTGATCAGGCCGCGCTCTACCGCCGCATGCAGGATAAAACCGAGCAGGAATTGTCCAAGCTCGCTGCCACGGGAGCCTCCGCGGGGACACTGCATCTGGCCGCGCTCACGCAATTGCTCCGCCTCCGCCAGATCTGCTGCGATCCCCGACTGATTCCGGAACAAACGGCCTCGAGCACTAAACTGGAAGCCTTCCGCGAGTTGCTGGCCGAAAGCATTGATGAAGGCCACCGCATGCTCGTCTTCTCACAATTCACCTCTCTCCTCGGCTTGCTCCGGACCGAACTCGAAGCCCAAGGGGTGGCGTATTGCTACCTCGATGGCTCCCTTTCGACCCGAGCCCGCCAAGCCGCGGTTGATCGCTTTCAAGCCGACGAGACCATTCCCGTTTTTCTCATTTCGCTCAAAGCCGGCGGCACGGGCCTTAATTTAACCGGCGCCGACGTGGTCGTGCATTACGATCCGTGGTGGAATCCAGCCGCCGAAGCGCAAGCGACTGATCGCACGCACCGCATCGGCCAAACTAAAGTTGTCACTAGCTACCGGCTCATCTGCGCCCAAACGGTTGAAGAAAAAGTGCAGTTACTCCAAGATACCAAGCGCGCCCTCCTCGCTGATGTATTCGAAGCCAGCGCGGCCGCGGCCGCCAAATTAAGTCTCACGGATCTCCGCGACCTGCTCAAATAAGTGCTCAGCGCTGAGCTGCACCGCCAGCCGCATTGGGTTGTTTGCTTGGCCTTGGCCAGAAATCCCCTAACTTGGGTGTATGAAATTCATTACGACCCTCGCCTGCTCCCTGACCCTCGCGCTTGCCACGACCGCCTGGGCGGCCGGCACCCACCTCAAATCTGAAAAGCCCTTGCGCATTGCCCAAGGGATGGAAGTGAGCCTCACCGATTTTCTCGTACCGCAAAAATTCACGGTGTTTGATTTCACGAGCGAATATTGCCCGCCCTGCCGCGTCTACACGGAGCCACTCCTCCGTCTGCACCAACAGCGCGCCGATGTCGCCGTGATCAAAGTCGATATCAACCGCCCCGAAGTGCACCGCATCGATTGGCAATCACCCGTGGCCCAACAATACGGCATGCGCTCAATTCCCCACTTCAAAGTGTATGGCCCGCAAGGCGATTTGCTCGCGGCGGGAGACGAGGCCCGCGCCATAGTGGATGGCTGGATTGCCGCGCTGCCCCGGTGAGCGCGCCGTGTACCCTGCCATTAAAAATTTCTGCCCGAACTTAATATCATGATGCTTGCGCTGGTTCTTCCCGCTCTGCTGGCCACGAGCGCGGCCCCAACCAGTACCGCGCATTCTGCCATGCCGCCCCATTCCATAACCGCCGGCAGCGCTCTGCCCGTTGATTACGCCCAAACGATCGCCGCCGCCCGCGCCGAGCGCGTCAAAGAGTTAACCACGCCGAATGGCTGGCTCGCGCTCATTGGCCGACACCTGATTTCTTCGGGAATAAATACCATCGGATCGGCCCCCGATAATTCGATCATCCTGGCCGCGGGCCCGCCTTATCTCGGTACCGTTACGCTCCAGGAGGGAACGGTCACGCTCACGCCCGCCCCCAGTGCACTTCTGACCATCAAGGATCAACGCATCCAACAACCAACCGAGTTAATTTATAAGGGAAAAACACCCACCGTGGTGGTTTTTGGCTCAGTAAATTTTTACGTGATGATGCGGGGCGACAGTTTATTTTTGCGCGTCAAAGACCGGGAGGCGGATCGACTCAAGAATTTTGTGGGGCTCGATTATTTCCCCTTGGACCCTAGCTGGCGCCTTGAGGCGACGTGGATCCCGTTCAACCCACCTCATCAAGTCAACATCACCAACATGATTGGGCAGACCACCCTCACCCCCGTTCCGGGCAAAGCCGTGTTCACCCGAGACGGTCGCACCTTCGAGCTGCTCCCGATTGACGAGGGCGGGATGGAACTTTTTTTCGTAATAACTGACCTGACTGCTGGCCAGGAAACCTATGGGGCTTGCCGCTTTCTGTCCGCCGCGCCTCCCCAAAACGGCAAAATCATGCTCGATTTCAACCAAGCTGAAAATCCGCCCTGCGCCTTTACCCCCTTCGCCACCTGCCCGTTGCCGCCCAAAGAAAATCGGCTCCCCATTCGCGTCACTGCCGGTGAGAAAAATTACCGCGGCGTACATCATTAAACCTCTGCTTATCCTTTAATCTATGAAAGCCCGCGACTGGGACCGCTTAGCGGCCGCCTATGAAAATGAAGTCTGTGATATTTTTGTCCGCGATCGGAAAAAAGTGATCGCCCAATGGTTACGCGCCCGCGGTTTGCTGCGCGGCCAAAAGACCTTGCTCGATATCGGCTGCGGCATCGGCTCCTTTATTAAGCAATACGGCCGCCATTTTGGTCAAAAAATAGGCACGGATCATTCGCGCCGGATGCTCCAGATCGCGGCGCGCCGTTGTCACAAATTAGCCGACTGCACCTGGCTCCAGACGGACGTAATTGACCTCCCCCCGACCCTGCACGCTCGGGGAGATTTGGTGGTTTGCTCCAACGTCATCACCTTTGTATCAGCGACGGCCTGCGCTCGCGCCATGAAGGAAGTCACCCGCTGCGCTCGGCCCGGCGGGGCGCTCTTATTCATATTACCAGCGCTGGAAAGTCATGACGCCGTGGTCACGCTAGAAACCGGCCGCAAGCGACCCATCCGCGGCGCCACCGCGATTGTGGCGCGCAATGATCGCAAACAGCGTTTTTATACCGCGGCGGGCGCGCGCCAGTTAGCGGCCCGCGCCGGACTGCGTTCGATTACGGTGCGCAAAGCGTGGTATCCGTGGATCGATGAGGGCATCACCCGCGCTCCCCGCGGCCACGAGTTACCGTGGGACTGGCTTGTGACGGCTCGGCGTTGAGCGCGCGCCCGGCGGCCCAAAATCAGCGGCCACCGCCGCCGATAGAAATCATATGGAAGCTCGCCAAAGGTCCGCGAGCTGTTGAATGATGCCTTATGGACCAAGCCTCTCCAAGCCCAGCTGGCGTCGGTTTTATTTTTGTTACGCTCGTACTCGCCGTTATCGGTTTCGGGCTCCTCATTCCTGTTCTGCCGAAATTAATCGTGCAGCTGAATGGGGGAGAAATTGCCTCCGGTTCGCACGTCTACGGGTGGATCATCTGCAGCTATGCGTTGATGCAGTTTGTTTTTTCGCCGATTTTGGGCGCGCTCTCTGATCGCTACGGCCGGCGCCGCATTATCCTGATCGCGACCGCAGGCTCGGCGCTTGATTACTTTATCATGGCGAACGCGCCGACGCTGGCCTGGTTCTTTGTGGCGCGCATCATTGCCGGCGCCACCGCGGGAGTACTCTCCACCGCCAACGCCTATATCGCCGATATCACGCCGCCCGAAAAGCGCGCCCAATCCTTTGGTTTGCTCGGCGCCGCTTTTGGCATCGGCTTCATCATCGGCCCCGTGGCCGGCGGACTCCTCGGCCAAATCGATATTCGTCTACCATTCTTCGCCGCCGGCATCTGCTCCTCCATTAACTGGCTGTATGGTTATTTTGCGTTACCCGAATCCCTCAAACCTGAGAACCGTCGCGAATTTTCCTGGAGCCGCGCCAATCCCATCGGCGCACTGTATGCGCTGAAGCGACTTCCATCCGTGCTGGGACTTGCGGAGTGCTACTTCATCATGATGCTCGCCCAGACGATGCTACAAACCACGTGGGCGCTATACACGGGACATCGTTACAACTGGGGCCCCCTCGCGATCGGACTTTCCCTCATGGCGGTCGGCGTTTTGACCGGTCTCGTTCAAGCCACTCTCGTGAAGCGCATCGTGCCCAAATGGGGTGAAACAAAATCTGTGCTCATTGGATTTATCGCCTCGATCATCGCCCTCCTCTGCTACGGCCTCGCGACCCAAGGTTGGATGATTTATGTCATCATGATTTTTGGTTCCTGCGCGGGGATCTCCGGCCCTGCCCTGCAATCCTACATTACCAAGCATGTGCCCGCGAACGAGCAAGGTTCGGTCCAAGGCGTTTATGGCGGTCTCGCGAGTCTCGCCGGTATTCCCGGACCTCTGTTGGGGAGTTGGAGCTTCGGCTGGGCCGTCGCCGCAGATCGGCCCGCCTGGCTGGCTGGTACGCCGTTTTTTCTAGGCGCAGGCATCACCGTGCTCGCCCTCTGGTTGGCCGTGCGGACTTTCCGGCAAGATGCGCGCCGCCCCGTGATCGTGACCCCGACGATCGCCAGTTAAAGCTCCCCGCGCAATCACGCTTGCCAGCGCGCACTTCGCGCCCTCTTTTTTCCCCATTCCATGGCGTCCAACTATACTGAAGCCAACATCAAGACCCTCTCGTCCCTCGAGCACATCCGCCTGCGTCCCGGCATGTACATCGGCCGCCTCGGCAACGGCACTCATGCGGAAGATGGCATCTATGTCCTCCTAAAGGAGACCATCGATAACTCGATCGATGAGTTCATGATGGGCCAGGGCAAAAAAATAGAAATTGAGATCACCGACCGCACCGTCCGCGTCCGCGACTACGGCCGCGGCATTCCCCTCGGCAAATTAGTCGACTGCGTCTCCATCATCAACACCGGCGCGAAGTACGACTCGCAAACCTTTCAAAAAGCCGTGGGCCTGAACGGCGTGGGCCAAAAAGCGGTCAACGCGCTTTCCTTCTCCTATCTTGCGCAGGCTTTTCGCGATGAAGAAACCAAGACCGCGGAATTCGCCCAAGGTAAATTAAAGAAGGAAACCAAGCTCACCAAAACTGACGAACGCAATGGCACGCTGATCGCGTTCATGCCGGACGAGGCGCTTTTTGGGAAAGATTTTAAATTCCGCCTCGAATTTATCGAGGACATGCTCTGGAACTACGCCTTCCTCAACCGGGGGCTAACCCTCACGCTCAACGGGAAATCATTTAAATCAGAGCACGGCCTCAAGGACCTCCTCACCAAAGAATTGAGCGGTGAACCACTTTATCCGATTATTCATCTCGAGGGCGAAGATATCGAAATCGCCCTAACCCATGGCAATCATTACGGCGAAGAATATTGGTCCTTCGTCAATGGTCAGCACACCACCATGGGCGGCACCCATCTCGCCGCTTTTCGCGAGGCCCTCGTCGAAACGGTCCGCAACCATTTCAAAAAAGACTACGA
>SXZN01000262.1 GCA_005787865.1 Opitutaceae bacterium
GCCACCAGCGGATAGTTAGGCGTGAGATAACCAATCATGGGAAACTTCCTTGCGCCGCGAGAAAAGTGCGATTGGTCGGCAGCACTGGCTTGATATCCAGATACTGGATGAGTTGCTCCGCAATGTGGTGAAATGCGGGCGCCGCCACCACGCGGCCGTAGGCCGAACCGCCGGCGACGACCGCGTCATCAACGATCACTGATAAAACAATTTCGGGCCGACTCGCCGGGAAAAATCCCACGAAGGAGGCGACGTGATGCTTCGTGCTGTATTTGCCGCCGATAATTTTTTGGGTCGTCCCCGTTTTACCGGCAATTTCGAAACCGGGAATATCAAAGCCCTTCGCGGTGCCCTCGCGCACGACGCCCGCGAGCAACTGGGCTAATTGCGCCGCCGTGCTGGGCTTGAGCACTTGCCCCCGTTTTTCAGCGGCAAAGGTGCGCACAATATTTCCCTGCGGATCCTTAATTTCTTTAATAATCTGCGGGCGCAGGAGCACGCCACCGTTCGCCACCGCGCTCATTGCCATGTGGATTTGTAGCGGGGTCGCGGCCACCGCGTGCCCCATTGGCATGCGCGTGATCGTTAGACCATCCCATTTGGCGGGCGAAGCCAGCTGTCCGCGCACCTCACCCCCGAGCCCAAAGCCCGTTGCTTCACCAAAGCCATACGCGCGCACATAGTCGTAAAAACGCTGTTCGCCCATGAGCATCGCCAGTTGGGCCGCTCCGCGATTACTCGAATGCGCCACAATATCAGCCACACTCAATCGCCCAAACAATTCATCTTCCCTCGGTAATTTTAAAGTGCGGCCTTTATAGTCAATGGTCGCATTGCTGCAGTCGAAGGTTGTGCGCGAGGTAACTAAACCTTCGTTTAGCGCCGCCCCGGCCGCCACGATCTTAAACGTGGAACCGGGCTCAATCATGTCCGTGACCGCATAATTACGCTGCGCCTCCAACGGCGCCTGATTGTAATGATTTAAATTGAAACTCGGGTAGTTCGCCAGGCCGAGAATCGCGCCCGTCATCGGATCGCTGGCGATGATTGTGGCAAAATGCGGCTGAAATTTAGCGGCGATGGTTCTCAATTCTTCTTCGATGATGTGCTGCACCACGGAGTCGATGGTCAGCACGACGTCGTTGCCGTTGGCGACCGGCACCTCACGCGAGCGAAATTGGGCAAGTTCACGCCGCGCCCCATCTTTTTCTGATTCAATCCACCCATCCTGGCCCTTGAGATAGAGATTAAAATGATGCTCCGCCCCACTCACTGGCGTGCCCTCTTTATTTAAGTAGCCGATCAGGTGCGCCGCGAGTCCATCGCCGGGATAGACCCGCCGATAGACCCGACTGTGCGTTATCCCCCGGATGCTCAATGCCTCGATTTTATCATAGACGCTCTCGGGCAAAGCTTCCCGCAATTTCACCCAGCGATCTTTGGTCAGGCCATCAACCTTACCATCGCGCTGATCTTTCAGCGGATCAAGCGGTCGCATCGTCGGCACGAAAGCCTGCTCTACTTCGGCCACCGGCAGATCCAGCAGAGCGGCTAATTGCATCCGCTTAGTTTTTTCCTCAGCGCTCTTGCGGGCGCGCTTATTCGGGTTTTTTTCTATCTCAAGGTATTCTTGCAACGACCAAGGATCAACGGCGACGGTGATTTCGGAGCGAGAGGTTGCCAGCAAGTTCCCCCGCGTATCGAGGATGGTCCCGCGGCGGGCTTGCTCGACGACGATCTGGCGGCGCGCCTTGTCCACAAAGCGCAACAACTCATCCCGATCGATCACGTGCAAAAACACCAACCGCACGCCCACGCTGACGAAGCAGGCGATGACGCCGATCGCGAGTAGGCTGAGACGGTTGGAAGCAAAACCCTTCGACATGAGATTAACGCAAAGCCGCGGTTAGCACGCGAAACGCGGGGGCCTTGCCCGTGTTGAAAGTAGCGGCGGTCAGATTAAAAATTTCGCTGTTACGCTTCTGGGCGAGGCGTAATTCCGGGGACTCCGCCACCCGCACCACCTGCACTTCCCGCGGCGACGCCAGCGTGAGCCGCATCACTTGGTTTTGATGCAAGAGCGCATCAGGATTAACGGCGGCGGCGACCTGCGCACTAACTTCATCCAGTCGACGATCAATATCAGCTAATTTACCCGCGAGTACGCGGTTGCGATTGGCCACCTGCGAAAGTCCTTGGCGCGCCCACACGGCACCGAGGCCCAGAGAACCAGCGAAAATCAAGAGCAGTAGAATCAGTGCAAAGAAGCGATTAATGAGGCCGGGGGCCGGAGGTGGTTTCATGGCGATGGATTAAATTTTACGCAGTACGCGCAACTTAGCGGAACGGCTCCGTGGATTGGCGGCTAGTTCACGCTCGGAGGGAGTGAGCGGCTTGCGGGTGAGCGGCTCGGCAAATTTAGCCCGCAGTTGCTGGGGGGTGGCATCGTTGGCATCGAGCGGTTGGCCACAGGCCTTGCGGAAAAATTGCTTCACCGGGCGATCCTCGAGAGAGTGAAAACTGATCACCGCGAGCACCCCGCCTGGCGCCAGTTTAGCGAAAGCGACGGGCAACGCTCGTTCGAGCGCGCCCAATTCATCATTCACGGCCATCCGAATCCCCTGAAAAGTACGCGTCGCCGGATGAAGGCGACTCTCCCGCTTAACGGCGGCGGGTATCGCGGCCGCGATGAGTTCAGCTAAGGCGGCGGTCCGTGCGAGGGCCCCCGTGCCCCGCGCGCCTTCGATCGCCTCGACTACGCGGCGCCAATTTTTCTCCTCACCTAAATCGCGCACCGCGTTAACGAGCGAATCATGGCTCGCATTTTCTAACCAAACGCCGGCGGCCGCCCCCTCCCGCGGATCCATGCGCATGTCGGTGATCGCGTCATGGCGAAAAGCAAAACCGCGCTCAGCTTCGTCCAACTGAAACGACGATACGCCCAAATCAAACAAGATGCCCTGCAAGCCGATCTCCGGCAACGCCGCGAGATTGCCAAAATTTAAATCAACAAAGCGAAAGGTCGCCGGAAATTCCGCGCTTAACTCAACGGTACGGGGCTGGGCCGCCGGATCCCGATCCAGGGCAAGCACGCTCGCCCCCGTCGCCAAAATAGCGCGGGTGTGGCCGCCTCCACCGAAAGTGCAGTCGAGGTAGACCTGCCCAGGAAGTGGGGCGAGGTATGCCAAGACCTCTGTCAACATGACCGGTTGGTGGCCCTGAGTCATCACGAGCGGCAAAGATTCAAGCGCGGGCGCGAGCATGGATTTTTTTCCACGGTAGCCCGAGCGTGAGCGACTCGCGGAGCAAGGCGCGCCGGTTGGCACAGAAGATGAGCGCAAGCCTCGGTAAAGGTTGCGGACGAATCAGCGTGAGGGTCTTCATGATTTTAGAGCCCGATCCGGCGCATCATGTCGCCGAAGTTTTCTCCCGCCGTCGTGCGTTGCAGATCCGTCCAACGCGCCGGACTGAGAATATTAAA
>SXZN01000263.1 GCA_005787865.1 Opitutaceae bacterium
CTTATGAGTCCTCTGCTCTACCACTGAGCTACCCTGGCAAAAAGGATTACTATCAATGACTTGTGGATTTAAATAATTTTGTCTTTTACACCTGTTTTTTACGCTTCAGCTCAATTTAGAGCTAAGAGAAAACGCGCGCAGCGCGACAAAATGGGAAAGAACACAAGTCCAAGCACTGCTTCGCGATGGAAGCAGTGATATTTATTACGGAAGATGGAAACTAGGCGGCAAGCAAAAATAGAAGTCCCTAAAAACCTCTGTCTTCAGCGTAGCCAAGCTTAAGCTGGTTGATGAGGCCGCAGTCGGCGTTCTCTCCGGGGATCGATTTCTTCCAGCTCAGGTTCTGGGATGCAGGTGAAGGCGATGCGCATGGGCGCCGCGGCTTGGACTCCGTGGGCGCCGCCGAAATAAACTGAGCCGTGGCCAAAGGTTTGGTTTAAGGTGTCCATCGCCTGATGCAATTGCGCCCGGGCCGTATCGCGGGCTTGATGGAAAAGATCCGGGGTGTGTGCGCTCCATGGCAAGAGACGCGTGAGAACCAGGCCTACGCGGAAAGGCGCCCGGGCTCGCAGCGCGACTGGACGGCGGGCCCAGAGTTGGTTGAGCGCCTGCGTTAATTGCAGCGTGTCCTGCGTTTCTGTGCAGCGCAGCTCATCGCTCCAGCTAACCTCATCATAATAATCGAGGCTCAGGCTTAACGCGCCGGCGTAGTGTCCGCTCTGGCGCAGACGCATCGCCGCTTTTTGCAAAAGTCGGTGCAGCACCGCGTGCGCTCGGGGGACGGTGCGCAATGGGGGGGGCAGGACGTGCGAGTGGCCGATGGTTTGTTTTTTGGGCGGTGGCAGCGGAATCGCCGCACCGTGAAGGCGGGCGTGCATGCGCTCGCCTTCGACGCCGCCCCAGATGCCGCGCAGTAGAGCGGGCGAGGCGGCATACAATTGTTCGGCTGTATCGATGCCGTGCGCGCGGAGACGGGCTTCCATGGCGGCGCCAACCCCGAGAAAATCTTGAAGTTTTAGCCCGAGCAATTTTTGGGGCAGATCGTCGTCGTCGATGACGACTAAGCCATCCGGTTTCTGCAAATCAGTCGCGAGCTTGGCCAACAGCCAATTCGGCGCGATGCCAATGGAACTGGTGAGGCACGGGCCGATTTCCTGGCCAATCCGAGTTTTAATTTCTCGGGCGACGCTCAGCGCTTTTTCCCGGGGGGCAAAGGTGGCGGTGAGGTCGCACTCCACTTCATCGATCGAGCGCACGCTAGTAATGTGAATGCACGACTCGATGATGGCGCGCAATTGACGCGAATAATCGATGTAGAGGCGGGGGCGTTGCGCGATGAGGCGAATCTCGGGACACAGTTGACGGGCTTCGGTGATGCGCGTGCCCGTCCGCACGCCGCAGGCCTTGGCGAGGTAGTTGGCGGCAATGCAGGAGGTGGTCTCCGCCAGCACGGGTACGATCGCGACGGGGTGCCCTCTTAATTCTGGACGATCTTGCTGTTCGCAGGAGGCGAAGAAGGCATTGAAATCGACGGCGAGACTCCGGAGGGGCATGCGCGCAAAGTTTGGCCCAGCCCTCGTTTCGTCAAAAAAAGAAAGGGTCGCTTTCCTTTCTTCGCGCCGCTGAGGCGCTTGCCCACTAAATTATTTTTTTGCTAACAACTTGACTCGGCGCGGAGCGCGGCGGGCCTTAGACGTTGGGGTAAACTTCGCGGAGCGCCTTCGCCACGTTGGGGGGCACAAATTTGCTGACGTCGCCGCCAAGCTTGGCGATCTGTTTGACGAGCGAGGAACTCGTGTAGCTGTACGATTCGTTGGGCATGACGAAAATCGTTTCCACCTTGGGCTCGAGATGCCGGTTCATCAGGGCCATATTAAATTCAAATTCAAAATCGGACAGGGCGCGGAGGCCGCGGATGATGGCGTGAGCTTTTTGTTTACGGGCAAATTTTACGAGCAGGCCGTCAAAGCTCACGACATCGACATTGGGCAAGCCGCGCAGATTAGCCTGAATTAACTGTACGCGCTGCTCCGGGGTGAAGAGCGGAGTCTTGGTGGAGTCGATGGCGATGGCGACGCGTACGTGGCCAAAGAGTTTCGCGGCGCGCGCGAGCACGTCGAGGTGACCGTTGGTGAAGGGGTCGAAGGTTCCGGGGTAAATACAGAGTTTCATGCGTCGACGCTGCTAAGATTGCAGAGCGGGCGAGGATGGCGAGGAAGTTTTGCGTGGTGACAAGGGGCGCTAGGGCCCCGTCATATCTCATCAAGGTATTGCCAAGCGGAGCTCGGGTGTATCGACTGCCGGCATGCGTTTTACTGTGGCCAACTGGATGACTCTATCCCGCGTTCCGGCGATGTTTGCGATCGTCTGGTTAATGAACGTCGATCGCGATTCCGGTTGGGGGGCAACGGTGGCTTTCTGGCTCTTCATTGCGGCCGCGCTCACGGATTGGTTTGACGGCATGATTGCCCGGGCGCGCGGCGAGGTTTCGTCCTTTGGGCGATTTATGGATGCGGTGATCGATAAAGTGATGGTGATGGGCCTGATGATCGCGCTGGTGGTGGAGAATTATTTTATGGGCTACGAAAGTTTTGCCCTGGCATTGTTGCTGGGCATGCTTGGGCGTGAATTTCTAGTTTCAGGCATGCGCATGGCCGCGGCCACGAAGGGACTCGTGGTGGAGGCAGATCAAAGCGGGAAGGTGAAGACCTTTGTGCAGCTTAACGCGATCGGGTGGTTACTGGGAGCGCGGATGATGAGCCAAGATTATGGTCACCTGTTTTCCGCTGCCGATCGTTGGATTATCAGTGGAATTCATTGGATTGGGATGGGGCTTTATGGTCTTGCGGCCGTGCTGACGATTACTTCGGGGATTTCTTATTTCCGCCGGCACGGGTACGTGGTGCTGGAATAAGTTATGAAATTATCGTCGCCGCAGTGGCCGCGAATTTTACCGACTCGCTTCGTGGTCGGCCTCGCTACGCTGGGTCCGCTCGGGATGAAGCTGCCCGCTCCTGGTACTTGGGGTTCATTGGCGGGCTTACTTTATTTCACGGTCATTTTTCATCCGCTGGGACTGGTGACCACGCTGTTGCTGACAGTGGTGGGACTTTATTTTGC
>SXZN01000264.1 GCA_005787865.1 Opitutaceae bacterium
AAACGGAGGCCATGACGCGAGCCTTACCCCGATGGGCCCATACTGCGCGGACGTTATTGCAGGCTTTGCGCTAACTTACATTTGCTTCACCGCATAGGCCATGGCGGTGGCAATTTTATCTAAATCTTCCTCGCTATGGAGCGCGGAGACGGCCGTACGGATCAGATCCTTGCCCGGCGGAACTGCGGGTGCGATCGACATCACGGTAAAAATTCCCTTCTCCAACAGCGCCTGCCAAAAGCGGTAAACGAGTTCCTTTGATCCCAGTACAATCGGCACGGCGGGGGTTTCGCTCTCCCAGGTATCGAGGCCAAGGCCTTTGAGCATCTCGCGGTAGCGCTTGGTGTTTTTCCACAGTTTAGCCAAGTGCTCAGGCTCCGATTGCATGAGCTCAAGTGAGGTGGTCGCGGCCGCCGCTTGGCTGGGAGCGAGCGCGGCGCTGAAGAGGGTTTGTTTGGAATGGCTCCGTAAATATTCGATGAGCTCGCGCGAGCCCGCAATAAAGCCACCCGTACTAGCGAGCGATTTCGACATTGAGCCGCAAATAATATCGACCTGATCATTGAGTTGAAAGTGATCGACGGTGCCGCGGCCTCGGCGGCCCAGAACGCCGAAACCATGAGCGTCGTCGACCACGAGGAAGGAACCGGACTCCTCGCTGGTGCGGGCGATTTCAGGCAGGCGACAGATGTGTCCTTCCATGGAATAGACGCCTTCCACGACGATCATTTTTGCCGTCTTCGGCTCAAGCGACTGTAAGATTTGGCGGAGGTCCGCTGGGTTATTGTGGCTGAAGCGTTCGACGGTCGCGGTCGACAAGCGCACGCCGTCCCACAGGCAGGAGTGGATATTCTTATCCGCAAATATGGTGTCACCTTTTTGCGCAAAAGTTGCCACCGCTGAGACGCAGGAAACATATCCGGCTACACTGACATGGCAGGCTTCTCGGCCGAGAAAGGCGGCGAGTCTTTCTTCAAGCTTCGTATGATAAGCCCGCGAGCCGTTGGAGATGCGCGCCCCGGTGGTGCTTGAGCCCCAAGTCCTGGCTCCTTGCGCGCAGGCTTCGATCACTTTGGGGTGAAAGGAAAGCCCGAGATAATCGTTGCTTGAAAGCATGACCATCTCGCGTCCTTGCAACTTTATCTTAGTCCCCTGTTGCGACTCCATGGCATGATAGTAAGGCTTATATTTTAGCCGCATCTTCGTCGCGTGGTCGTCTTGCGCGCGGCTGATGATGGCTTTGCTGGTTTTGGAATTGAACAGAGACAGGGCCATGGAAATTGGGTGGGACTAGACGTCAGTTGATGCTTCTAAGCAACCGCAAAGCCTTGGCTCAAGCGCGCCGCGGCAGGGCGCGCAGCCACGTCGTGAATGCGGTGGCGTACTCTGGCCACGTTTTCAAGTGGCGGCTGCGGGCCTGAGCTGCGAGTTGCGCAACTTCGGTTGGGTTTTTAATCAATCGGCCTAAAGTTGCGGCGAGATTGTTGGCATCGACTGAAGCCAGGGTGAGACAGCCCCCACCGTGGGCGGATTCGCCGAGAGCCCCGCGGCTCGAGCAGACGCAGGGTTTACCGTAGTGGAGGCTTTCCAGTACGGGCATGCCAAAACCCTCAATCAGTGACGGGTAGACGGTGAAGCTGCATTGCTGGTAGGCCGCGTGGAGAGTGGCGTCGGGTACTGATCCTGCAAAGAGGAGCGGGCGGCCCGCTTGCTGGAGGGCATGAATTCGGGCTAGAGCTGGGCCGGCCGTGTCAGCTCGGGGCATTCCGATCAGCTGCAACTCGAAAGCGAGGCCTTCGAGCCAGAGCGCTTCGCAAGCTTCGAGTAAGGCGAGGTGGTTTTTGCGGCCTTCGATCGTGCAGACGCAGAGCAATCGGGGCAGGGTCGGGGATGGGTTCGCTTCGTTAGCTGAGAGGAGCGTGGGCCGATCGACGCCGAGGGGGATGGCGTGGACCGGAGGCGGTTGATCGATCCCCAGCCAGCGCCAATAGTCGCGTAGGCTAGTTGCAGAATCTTCTGAGATGGCGACGACCCCATCAAATAAAAGCAACTCGCGCAGATAGGCGGGGAAGCGGGCGACGGTTGCCGGCGGCGTAAGCTCAGGAAATTTTAAAGCAATCGCATCGTAGAAAATGGCGACGCGCGGGCCGGCAACCGCGGATAACAAACCGGGCAATTGCGCTCCTACTTTAGCCGAGAATAATTCTGGGCAAATGAGTCCTTGGGCGGCGGGTAGCAAAGGTTTAGCTCCGAGCCATCGCTGGGTGGCACCAGCTATTTTCTGGGTAAGCGTCCACTTGGCCCCGCGGGAGCGGCCCGTGCCACCACTGCGATCGAGGAGAATGGACGTTTCCTTCGGGGCGAGGGCTCGCCAGCCAATGAGGTGGGGATCGTAGCAGATGGGCGTCACCGCTCCTTGCGATTGCAGTTCGGCAAACAGGGTGCGGCACACGCGTTGAATACCCGTCTGCGCGGAAGTGTGGCTGGTATGGGTGGCGTCAAAAAGGAGCATACGATTTAGGGCTGACGTTCCCAAAAGGTTACCTGACCAACGGTGCTGAGTTTGGTCCAATGACCGCCAATTTTTCTTAAGGCTTCCGCTGACTCAAAGGGGAAGAGGGCGGCATAGATCGGTCGCTGTTGCGCGGCGAGGGTGGCGAGGAGTGCGCTGGACCGATCCTGATCCCAGCGGATCAGCAGGAAATCGTTATAATAGAAAAAAGCGCCGCTGACTTGCATGCAAAAAATGGCGGCCTTAGCCGGCAGGTGGGTTTGGGCCCAACGGGCGGAATCTGGATAAGTACGTTCGCGTTGCTCCAGCGCCATCACATCCAAGCGCTGGATTGCGCTGATCTGCCATGCGGCCGAGATTGCCAGCAGGGCTGCTGCAGCCATGGCGGTTGTTTTAGGAGTGAGCCGAAGAGTCTGTTCGGTTGCGGCGAGGGCACTAAGGGCTGCTAGAATTAAGGCGGGGAAGGCCGGTAAAATAAAACGCAGATACCACCAGGTCTCGCCGGCGCAGAAGTAAAAGCCATAAAAGCCCGCCAGGGTGACAAACCATATCGCGAGCATTTTGTAGCCACGCCGCCGGGCGGTGGGGAGGAACGGCGCGGCCAAGGCTACGATAATGAGTGGCGAAAATAAAACAGGGATCCAGCTAGCGAATTGGAGCAGATTGGGTGCGAAATAGTCTCGGCTAAAGGCGGACCACACTTCGCCATACCCGGTAATCAGCGGAGAGCCATAAGCTTTCCAATTGTAGAAAGCAAAGAGAGCCGCGCCGGGTAGGCCGCCCGCGCCCACCGCTAGGTAAGCTCGCCACTGGAAGCCCAGAGCGATCAACCCGGGAAACACCAGCAGGGCACTCGTGGGGCGCACAAGTACGGCTAGGCTGAGAGCGGCACCGCAGGCGAGTCCCCAGCGCCAGTCATCGCGCACGCGCAGAGCGCTGGATAATACAGCGAGGGACCAAGCCAAGGCGAGCAGGTCGCTCATCGGTTGTAGCGCAGAGAAAATAAAAACGGGGCACAGCCAGAGCCAAAGCACCCCAGTAGCCGACCAAAGGGGCGATAAGCCGAGTTGCCGCGCGAGGGTCCAAAGCAAGCCTCCACTGGCTAGAACGGTCAGTAAATTAACCGCCATAACGGCATAATTCCAATCCACGATTTTTGCGGCCGCAATGAGATGCAGGGGCAGGCCGATCGGGTAGGTGGGGACGAGGCGATCGCCCGTGGGGTGCAGGCGGAGGCCTAAAGGTTGGAAGGCCATTGTCCCAAACGCCACGGAGGAGTGTTCCGGCAGGCTGCGGACCGGCGCAAAAAATTCACCCTGAGCTAGTAGGCGAGCGCTCGTGAGATAGCCTGATGAGTCGGAACCCCCGGCATGAGGCGACATGTGAATGGCGAGGAACCCAAGATAGGCCACGAGCCCGAGAAGGATTATGCTCATCCATCCACGACGCAGGTGAGAGGGTCGCTGAGCGGGAATCAAGGTGGGCGAGGCGGGAGGCATTATTTAGCGTTGTCGGGCGCATAAGCCTGCCATTATTTGCAACGATGGCTCAAACTAAAAACCTCCGCCGTGGCGGGCATTCCCGTGGATGCCATGATTGAACCGCGCGTGAGTAATTCTTTAAAGACTTCCGCTGAGCCCTCCATGAACCGGCCAGTCGTGATAGGCTACTTAGGAGTGGTCGCGATATTTATTGGGATTTTCTGCCAATTTTACCTCCCGGGCAAAGGATTTACTTACCTTATTAATTTTGGGAGCAGAAATGAGGAAGCCAGTCTCAGCAAACTCCGGAAGCTGGAATATTATGTGGATCGGCACTCTGACGGCTATGATGCGCAATATTACGCGCAGATTGCCATGGATCCCTCGTTGCGGAATACGCAGTTGCCGCGAGCGGTCGATGATTTGCCTTACCGGGCGCGACGCATTCTTTTGCCGGCGACCGCTTGGGTGTTGGGGCTCGGTCAATCCGCATGGATCTTACAGGCCTTCGCCTTACAGAATGCTCTTTGCTGGTTATTGCTCGCTTGGATTTCGCTGCGTTGGTTTCCGCCGACGGGCTGGTCTCATTTTATTCGCTGGGCGGGGGTGATGTTTTCGTTGGGCTTATGTGCCAGCGTGCGGAATGCGCTTTTAGATGGTCCCAGTTTGCTGCTGATCGCGCTCGGGGTTTTGTTGGTGGAAAAAAATCGGCCTTGGTTGGCCACAATCATATTTGCTCTGAGTGGTTTGGGCAAAGAGACCAATCTTCTGGGGTCGTCCGCCTTATTGCCGGCGAAGTCACTCGGGTGGAAGGGGTGGGGCGCGGTGATTTTGCGGGGTAGTCTGACCGCGGCTCCACTATTATTATGGGTCGCCTATCTGTATGTGCACTTTGGTCCCGTGTTGGCGGTGGGGTCGCGTAATTTTACCCTACCCTTCTCGGCCTATGTCCACAAGTGGCAGGAGACGCTCGCTGTTTTGCCGGGGGCTAGCCTGCAGCATCTTCATCCGGTGGCTAATCTCAGCATGTTGATCGCAGTTGCCGCGCAATTTATCTATCTGATACTGCGGCCGCAGTGGCACCAGGCGTGGTGGCGGGTGGGCGCAACTTTTGCCGTGCTTCTCATGTTTTTGGGCGATGCCGTTTGGGAGGGGGAACCGAGTGCGGCCTCACGGGTGTTACTCCCCATGCAATTTGCTTTTAATGTGCTCGTGCCGTCGGGTCGCTGGTGGGTGCCGGTGTTGCTGCTCGGCAATCTCACATTGCTTACCGGCCACATCACGTTGGATCCCATCCCTAATGAGGGGTACGAATTTAAGGGCTCATCGGCCTTACGAAGAAATTCGGCAGGTCAAAGGGCCACTATCGATTTTCCGAAAAAATGGCATGCGCTTGAGCATGAAGGGCAGCACTACTGGATGTGGTCTCCGGGCGATAATGAATTTTCGATCCATAATCCCCATCCGCAATCCCTCCGTGTGCAGCTGGCCTTTAATATCACAGTAGTAGGGGCTCGTCGGGTGGCATTAAGTCTGAATGGTACTGAAATCTGGCACGCCAGCTTGGCCGACGAAAAAACTGCCTCGGTTAATGTACTCAATCTTGTGCTCGCGGCCGGCGGGAATCAGTTTGAGCTTATCACGGATTCCCCTGGCCTGATTACGGGTCAAGATACTCGCATGCTTGCTTATAATCTTGGTAATCTGGAGGTGCATTTAATGGGCACCGCGCCGTGACTCACCGATCAAGGCTGGGGTCTTTGAGAATGGGGAACAGCGTCTCAGGGCAATTTTTTCCCCTTCATCTAACCTGCGCGGGCCCAGCGGTCGCGGTGCAATTGCGGTTTGCTCGTGGCTGGGGAGACGCTGAACAAACCCGTCGGCACAAGTGGCGCGGGGCTACGGCGCAACATGCCACGATGATCATAACCAATTCCGGCGAGCAACCGCTGGAAGTGCGGCTGGCTTTCATGGCGAGAAGTTTGGCTCCGCGGAACCTCAAGATCAGCGCGGGTGGTCGCTCGCTTGGGGCTTCGAACTGGCTGCGCTGGCCTCGCCAAATTACGCCGGCCCCCTTTCTCGCGCCACCGGGAGATACCACCATTCAACTCGATACGACGGGAGAGCCCACGTCGCCCGGCTTTGAGCACGACCACCGTCGGCTAACTTTCTTGGTTGAAGATCTGCAAGTGATTTTATCTTTGCCCAAGGCTAACCCCTAAGGAGCACCTTTCAGCTTAGCAGGATTGGGCGGTGCTTTTTCCTTTTACGCGTGGCCTAAACCCGTACTGACTTTGGGTACAGGCTATGCCGTACTACTTCATCGCTGCCGGATTAATCCTGCACACTTATTTTTGGGGGATGGGGGCAACTTGGTTGGTTTTGCCTGGGCGTTGGCGGCGCTGGTGGTGGGCCTTTGCGCCGGGCTTGGGCATGGCGCTACAATCTGCCGTGGTGTGGGTCGGTGCCCACACTCTTTTACCAGGCACGGCCAGTTATGCTTGGTGGAGTGAGTTGCTGCCGTTGATTCTGCTCTGGGTCGGTGGCCGTCGGCTTGGTCTGGCGACTATCAGAAGTTTGGCGCGAGATTTTTGGCGGCCCCCGGCCGTGCTGCTGGTGGGCATTATGGCGATCGCCGCTTGGTTTTTATTGAGCCCCATGGCGGCGGCAGGTCGCGGGGTGACCTCCAGTTCGCTCGGGAGTTGTGATCACGCTGATTATGCGGCGGGGGCGAGAGTATTCTTGGAATTCTCTAAAGACGATCGCGTCGGCATGTTAGGTTTATCGGAGGTGACCCGCATTGGCTCCGCCGAGTATTTTTTTGATTTCTGGCTGCGATTAAATCACTTCACGCCTTCGGCTTTAATTGCCCACCAGAGTGCAATTTTTTGGCTGGAGCCCTACCGGCTCATTAGTGTTACGGCAGTCGTGTTGCTGCTGCTGAATATTCCTTTGGTGTTTTTTTTGGCGCGAGCGGCCGCTGGGGTGCGGGTCGGTGTCGCTTTATTTATCGCCGCACTTTATGCGATTTCCCCCCTCAGTGCCTATGCCGTTCATCAAGGCGGGTTGGGCCAATTACTCGCGGCACAAGGCATCGCGCTGTTGGTGGTGATCACCGCTTTACTTTTTCGTGAAGCGCGGCAAGGGCGCCCGCTGTGGCCGTGGGGGCTCATGTTGTTCGCGGCCTTTTGGCTGCTCGCGGGGAGCTATAATTTTATTCTCATCGTTGGTTTAGCTCAAGTCGTGCCTTGGGTTTTGGGGCGGGCGCTGGTTAAGAGACAAACCCCATCAATTAAGCCCGTAGCCTTGGTCATGAGCGTAGCCTTATTGCTCTGCATCGCCCTTTTTTGGCCGCGATTTTCTGGGATCGTTGAGCGGTTTCAATTATTTGCCGAATATGATTACGGCTGGAGAGTGCCGCTATTGGCGTGGGATGGCTGGCTGGGCCTGGTGAGTGATGTTTATCTCGAGCCGCTAGGATCATCTTGGCAGCCGCTCCTGATGCTCGGGCTCGGCGCCGGCTGGCTGGGCTGGCTGTGGCGAGCTTGGCAGCAGGAACGTCTGCGGGCTGTTGCGGCTGCCGCTTTAGTGCTCCCGGTAGTACTGGGTTGGACTATCCTCGCTTGGGCAAGTCTGACGCGCACCAACGCGAGCTACGATGCCTTCAAATTAATTTCAGTTTTTTATCCCGGCTTATTGGCCGGTTTGGGCGCCGGTTTAGTTTTGAGTCAAAAGAATTTAAAATCGGCGGCCTTGAGGGGTGTCATGATTATTGTAATCGGGTTTAATCTTATCCGGGCTAATGAATATCGTCAGATCATGGCTCGCCCCCCGCTTAGGGTGAATAAGCATATTGTCGAATTAGGTAAGCTGGAGGCTCGCCCTGAAGTCGGCTCCATAAATTTGAAAATTAGCCATTACTGGGCGCGGCTTTGGGCTGATGCTTTTCTGCTCCGCACGCCTCATTATTTCGCCGAGTCGACTTACGAGGGCCGCAACGTCACGCCGCTGCGGGGCGAGTGGGATTTGAAGTACAGCTTGCTGCAAGTTTTCCCTTCCAGCGGAGCTGACTACCGCGAGCTTGGACGGAATTTTCAGCTGGTGCGACCACTCGCTATTTCGGCGCTGCGGGCTGAATTTGGGTTGGGTTGGTACGCCTTCGAGCATTTTGTTACTGATCAGTGGCGTTGGACGAGAGGCACGGGACAGATTATATTGACTAACACTCAAGCGGTTCCCGTGAGGGCACGAATGCGTTTGATGGTTCAAGGTTTACATGGCGAAGACGCGCTTGAGGTTAGCTGCAATGCGCAACTTTTGCAGGCAGCGGGGATCAGCTCCGAAGCGAGTTGGATGGAGCCCGTTGATTTAACGCTGCCGCCGGGGGCTTCGATCCTCACGCTCAGCCCGGCAAAAAATAATCGCCAGCAGGCTGGGGCCGATCCGCGCAAACTTGGCATCGGGCTCCATCGTTTGGAGCTTCATTTATTGCCTCAACCTTGAACGTGGCGCGACTTCCGACGCAACCCGACGAATATCACAAGATGGCCGCGGTCGAGGATGCCATGTGGTATTATCGGGCTTTGCATCGGCACGTGGCGCGTAGTTTGACTCGTGTGCTGGGGGCTTCGGCTGCGCCGGTCCTAGACGCGGGTTGTGGCACCGGTGGTCTTGCTGCGCTCCCAGCCGGCGCAGCCCTGAGCAACCGACCCTTAGGCCAGTCGCACCGGGCGCGTGCTACGGGTAGTCACCAGCCACACCGCGCCTCCCAATAAACTCCAACCCACCGACACGGTCCAGAACGCCGCCGCCAGCAGGGCCACACGGTCTGACTGGCCGATTCCCACTCCTAGCAACGCGAGCAGTGCAACCAAGGAGCCCTCGCGGACGCCGTGGCCGCCGATGCTGATGGGCAAGGCCGCGGCAACGTAGGCGGCGGCTCCAGCGACCGTCAGATCCAAAAGGCCGGCGGCAAGGCCTGCGCTGCGCGCCAGCAGCCACAGCGAAATGAAGTCCACCAGCCACACCCCGATGCTGAGCGCCGTGGCCGTCACGAGAGTAGCATGATGCCGACCAAGGGCGCCGGCCGCTTCACGCAGGGAGGCGGCGCGCTCGGAGCCCAATAGGCGGACAGACAACGGCTCCCACCAAAGGCTGCGGATGGCACTCCAGCCGGCCGCCAAGAGCAGGCTGAAGGTGGCAAGACTAGCGACAAATAGGATCTGCAGTTCCGCGCCACCAGGCGCGACGGCGATGTGCAGACCCAGTGCCATCGCGGCTAGGGCAAACAACGTCCCCAGCCCAAGGGCGCGGTCGGCGATCAGGCTGGCGGCGGCCGCGGTTTTGCGGTCCGGGTGTATGTGCCAGAGATGGCCAAAGCGCAGGGCGTCGCCGCCTACCCCGCCCGGCAAAAAGGAATTGCAAAACTGGCCGATCCAAAAAACTCGGTGCACCCAACCGATTGGCAGCATCAGGCCTTGCGCGCGCAGCAACAACTGCCAGCGCCATGCTTGCAGCGGGTAGGCGAGACCGGCCAAAAGCGCGGCGGGCAACGCCAGGGACAAGTCCAGGCCGTGCCAGCCACCAAAGCGCGCCCAGTCCACCCTGCCGGCCAGCCAGCCAAGCACGGCCAGTGAAACCGTGTAACGCAGCACGGTGCCGGCGGGGGTCGGCAGGAAGGAAAGAAAACGCACAGTGTTTTTATGCCAGCCAGGCGCGGCGGAGGCAAGTTTTGCATCGCCAGTCCTGAATCGTCTGGAAAACTTATAAATCATGCAGCTGGACGAATACCGCAAGCTCGCCGAGGTCGAGGACCGGATGTGGTATTTCCACGCGCTCAACCGGCGGTGTCTCCACTGGTTGGAGCGGCTACGGCCGCAGGGTCTGGCGCAACTGCTCGACGCCGGGTGTGGCACGGGCGGATTGATCAAGACCTTGCAGGCTGCCAATCCTGCCTGGCAGATGACCGGGCTGGATTTCATGCCACTGGCCTGTGCCCTGGCCCGGGAACGCACCGGGGCGGAGATTGTGCAGGGTTCGATCGCCGCGCTGCCCTTTCCAGATGAAAGTTTTGATGCGGTTGTGTCGGCCGATGTTGTTTGCCAGGTTACGGATGGGGCTATGGCCCTGCGGGAGTTCTTCCGAGTCGTGCGCCCGGGCGGCATCGTGCTGGTCAACGTGCCGGCCTTCCGCTGGCTGTGGTCCTATCATGACGACACGTGCGAGACCCAGCACCGCTATACGCGGCCGGAACTGACGGCTTTATTTCAGACGGCAGGCTTTATGGTGGAGTTCGCTAGCTATGAGAACATGCTGCCGTTGCCGCTGATCGCAGCGCGGCGGAAGCTTTTCCAGCCAGCAGATCCCACCAGCGATGTGAAGCTGTATCCGGCTCCGATTGAAGCCGGGTTTGCCGGGCTGGCGGCGCTGGAGTTTGCCTGGCAACGCCTCGGGTGGGCCTCTCCGGTGGGCAGCTCAGTCTTTGTGGCCGGGCGCAAGCCCTTTGCCGCTTCAGCCTCAATTCGATGCTGACTGTCTCGCAAAAATCCCTAACACTCCACCATCGTCTAACTATGACTCCGGCCCTAAGCTTTGTCATCCCGCTGTATTACAGCGCCGAAACGCTCACCGCCCTGGCGAAGGAGATCGAGGGGCTGACCATCGAGGGTGGGCACGAATTGATTCTCGTGAACGATGGCAGTCGCGATGCGACGGCGGGGATTTGTCGTGAGTTACTGCGCGATGCCCGCATTCCGATTATTTTTATTAACCACGCGCGCAATTTCGGCGAACACAACGCTGTGCTGACGGGTTATCGCCATGCCCGGGGCGCTTACGTGGTTAATTTAGATGATGATGGTCAGAATCCCCCGGCTGAAGCGGTGCGCCTTTGGCAGCAGGCGAAGCGGGAGGGGCTGGATGTCGTCTATGGACATTACGCGCACAAGGCGCATTCCGCGTGGCGAAATTTAGGCAGTTGGCTGACCAATCGCATGACCGATTGGGTCCTCGATAAACCGCGAGGTTTTTATTTATCGAGCTTTCGTTGTGTGAGTGCATTCGTGGCGAAGGAAGTCACGGCTCATGATGGACCTTACCCGTATATCGATGGCCTGATTTTACAGGTGACCCAAAATGTGGGTTCGCTGGCGGTGCAGCATGCTGACCGCGTGGCGGGAGAAAGTGGCTACACCCTCCGTCGATTGGTACGGCTTTGGTCCAGCACGCTTGTCAATTTTTCCGTGATGCCGCTGCGGTTGGCTACCTTGCTGGGGTCGCTGATGGCTGCGGGTGGATTGATCGGATCGGGCTTAGTTTTTTACTGGTGGCAAACCGGGCAGGGGCCCGATTACGGCTGGGGGTCTTTGATGGGGGCACTGTTAGTCTTTTCTGGGACCCAGTTGATGATGCTCGGGCTGATCGGAGAATATTTAGGCCGAATGTTTCTGACGATTAATCGGCGCCCGCAATCGGTCGTGCGCTCGGTGGAACGGGGAGGCTAAGCTGGTTGAGCGGCTGGCGCTTACTCGTGAGAGCAATTAGCTCGACCGCTGATCTCTCTTAATCATTAAGCGACGGAAGGTTTTTCGGGCCCATCCCCCAAGGGCGCGTTTGTTGCATGGTTTGATGCGCGGCCTCGATATGATCACGTGACCATTTCTGCGGTAGTTCGCGGCTCGACTCCTCATCGTTTTGGAAAAAGATAAATCCTCATATGAGCGTCGCATCAAAACTCACTCGCCAGCACCAAGAGGAGATGAAGGATTTTTATGATGCCGCAGCGGTTGCGCCAAATTCAGCGGCGAGCTATTATCGGCAGCTCTTAGCTCATTACTATAATCTCCTCATCCCAGTTGGGGCCTCGGTGCTCGAGATTGGGTGTGGCTCGGGAGAGTTGCTTGCTCGGCTGCAGGCGGGGCGGAAAGTGGGGATTGATCTTTCAGCGACCCAGTTAGCGGCGGCGCAGCATCGTTTGCCGCAAGCCGAATTTTTTCAGCAAGCCGGTGAAGATCTCGTGCTCACCGAGAAATTTGATTACATTATTATTTCTGACACCCTCAATATAGCGGCGGATGTGCAGCAATTATTAGAACGCCTCCATACGGTTGCTCATGCAGATACTCGGGTAATCATTAATTATTATTCTTCGCTGTGGCGACCCTTGCTCTCGCTGGGTCAGTGGCTGGGCATTCGTTCGGCTCAGCCCAAGCCGAGCTGGCTGAGTACCGGTGATGTCCAGAATCTCCTGCAACTAGCCGACTGGAGCCCACTTTTTTTCCAACCACGACTGTTGCTGCCCATCCGCTGCTTGGGCTTGGAGTCTATGGCCAATCGTTGGTTGGCGCCAGTGCTGAGCTGCTTTTGTTTGACTGTGTTTTGTGTCGCCCGCGCTTCGCGTCCTGCGCCGGTCGTCGCCCAAACGGTTTCGGTGATCATTCCGGCCCGTAATGAATCGGGTAACATTGAGGCTGCGGTTCAGCGCACGCCCGATATGGGGGCTGGCACGGAGCTCATTTTTGTCGAAGGCCACTCCCGGGATGATACCTGGGCGGAAATTCAGCGGGTGGCGGCAGCTTATCCTCAGCGAAAGATTAAATATTTACAGCAGACGGGCAAAGGTAAGGGCGATGCGGTGCGTCTGGGTTTTGCCACTGCGACCGGCGATATTCTGATGATTCTCGATGCTGATCTGACCATGCCACCGGAGGAGCTCCCTAAATTCTACGACGTCCTGGCCCATGGTCGGGCGGAATTTGCTAACGGGGTGCGGTTGGTCTATCCGATGGACGAAAAGGCGATGCAGTTTCTCAATCTTTGTGCCAATAAGACCTTTGGTATTATTTTCACTTGGCTGCTCGGCCAACCGGTGAAGGATACTTTATGCGGAACTAAGGTATGCAGTCGCGCGCACTATGAACGCATCGCCGCTAACCGAGCTTACTTCGGCGATTTTGATCCCTTCGGTGATTTTGATCTCCTTTTTGGAGCGGCAAAATTAAATTTAAAAATTGCGGACGTGCCCATTCGGTATCGGGAGCGCGCCTATGGCACGACCAATATTCAGCGCTGGAGCCACGGTTGGCTATTGCTGCGGATGGTGCTGTTCGCGGCGCGAAAGCTGAAATTTGTCTGAACGAGTTTCGCTCTTTAGTCTTATTAGGCTTCACTAGCCCAGAGGGCAAATGCTTCCAGTCGGCGGCGATAGCTTGCCCCGATCACTGCCGGAGCAAAGCGCTCCCGAATATCGGCCGCGGCTTGTTGGCCTAAGGTTTGGACGAGGGATGGCTCATTCACCAGCCGTTGCATCCATTCAGCGGCATGTTCGACGTTTGGCTCTGCCCAGATTTGACCTTGTTGGTAAGGCCCGTGGGTTTCGGTCAATTTAACCAGAGTGCATTTTACCGGGCAGCCATTGTGCGCGTTAACGAATTCAGCTGTCGCCGACCAATCGGTAGAAATCACAGGTTTACCGAGATACATGCATTCGGCCACGGATAAACCAAAACCTTCGGCACGGTGGAGTGAAACGAAAGCATCGCAGGCGGCTTGCAGTAGATGGACGTCTGCACTGGGAAGTGCTTCGGTAATGATTTGCGCATGCTGTAAGCCCGTGAGGGCAGCCTGGAGTCGAGCATACGCTTCGGTGTTGCGTTCAGGGTTTTGGGTTTTGATGACCAGGCCCACGCCGCGTTCGTCAGGGAAAGCGCGGCGGTAAGCGGCGACCACCGCGAGCGGATTTTTTCTCTCCTGGTAAGAGTTGAGATCATACGCGAAGAGAAACAGGAAACGATCCGTGGGTAATTTGAAGCGTTCGCGGCCATTGGCAGCTGGGGCCGGGAAGGAAATGGCGTGGGGCATGACATGCACGGAGCGAGAAACCTTGGCGGCAATCGCATCACGCACGAAGGCAGAAGGACACCAGATCTCGTGGAAATGAGCCGCTTGCTTTACCCAATGATCAGGAAATTCCGGTAATTCCCAGGCCCAGTAAGCAATATTGTATTTATCTTTGCGAAAGTTCGCGCCGTGGTGGTGGTCGATTTCTTCGGAGGCGGGCGGATCGACATGGAAAATATTAACGGGGTGAGGATTCGCATTTTGCAGGCGCGCGGCAAAGGTATCAACCGACGGCGGGTTGAGGCAGTTGAGGCGAAGATCAATCAGCGCGGCGGGTAAGGC
>SXZN01000043.1 GCA_005787865.1 Opitutaceae bacterium
CCAGCCATCACGGAGACCTTGTAAAATGAGTGTGATGCAATGCATCTGGCCATAAGCGCCGGCGCTGCGTCCGTAGGCCCAGCCGAGCCCATCCGCGCGGACGAGATCGGGCATCATCTTAATATATTTTTCCGCGTAGGTGCGCAGCGTGGGTAGCTTGCGTTCGCGCAGGGCCGAATTTGCATGCAATTGCAGCGCCGAGCGAGTGAAGACGAGGGCCATTACGCCATAGAGATTGAAGTTACCGCCTAGGCCCTTCTCCGCATCATCAAAGAAACCATTGGAGCTGGTTTGCTCGATCCGCTCGGCCATGCGCTCAATGAGGCGGGAGGTCTCGTCTTTTTTGGAGAGACCAAGGCTGTAGCGGCAGACGGCTTTCGCGATATTGAAGGCCTGCCAGTAATTGTCGTAGTCACTGCGGGTGAGCAGCAACTTGTCTAGTTTTTGGCGGGTCTCTTCGACGAGGCGCTCCCAGACAGGATTGCGTTCTTTAGAGGGACCGAAGGAGAGTAGTCCGAGGGAGGCGTAGGCGACGCCATTTTCGCCGGCGGGTTCAGTGAAAGCTTGGGCCGTAATGCAGCGGGCGGCGAGGTCGATGAGGTCGTATCCTTTCAGGGTGGTTTCGCCCGTGGCGCGGTAATATTCGCCTAAGGCGAAGGCGACATGACCAGGTTCATCCGAACGGGGGCTTTCGCCCGCGGTTGGGGTGATCGTGCCGTCAGCGTTAATGGAGTCGAGGTTATGGCTTAGCATTGAGCGGGCCATATCGAGACATTGCTCGGAGAAACTATTCATTCAGCGGAATCGTGTAAAAGGGTGGAGCGGAAGGTGAATTTGTCCCCATCGATTAAATTGGGGCAAAAGTGAATTATCGGGCGATTAATTTAATGAACTCGGCGTTCGTTTTAGTCTTGGCCAAACGGGTAACCATGGTGTCGGTGGCCTCTTCGATTTTTTGCTGCACAAGGGCGCGGCGAAAAAAGTGAATGCCTTCCAGCGTTTTCTCAGCCAGTAAGAGTTCTTCTTTGCGCGTACCGGAAGAAGCGACATTGACGGCCGGCCAGATGCGCATTTCGGCCGCTTTGCGATCGAGCACTAACTCCATATTGCCGGTGCCCTTGAATTCTTGGAAAATCACATCATCCATCCGGGAGCCCGTTTCGACGAGAATTGAAGCGATGATGGTTAAGGAGCCGCCTTCTTCCGTATTACGGGCCGAGGCGAATAGTTGGCGCGGACGTTCGAGTGCGCGCACATCCAAACCACCGGTGCCGGTGCGGCCGGAGTTTTTAGCGGTGTTATGGGCGCGGGCCAGTCGGGTCAGCGAGTCAATCAAGAGGACGACATCTTTGCCGGCTTCCAGCAGGCGCTTCGCCCGTTCAATGCAAAGATCGGAAATGCGCAAGTGATTCTCCACCGGATCATCGTTGGAGGATGCCCACACTTCGGCGGGTACGCTCCGTTTGAAGTCCGTGACTTCCTCGGGTCGCTCGTCGACAAGCAGAATCATCACGTGACATTCGGGGTGATTTTCAATGACGCCCAAAGCGATGTCGCGCAGGAAGGTCGTTTTTCCTGTACGCGGCGGGGCGACGATCAGGCCGCGGGTGCCTTTGCCGATGGGGCAAAGAAGATCTATGACACGGTTAGTCATACGCCCATCTTTCATCTCTAGCTTAATTTGCTCGTTGGGGGTAATGGTTGTGAGGCTGGCGAAGTCTAGGGCGCGGCGGCGGGCTTCGAGATCGAGGCCATCGATTTTCTCGATAAAGCGGATCTTTGGGTTGGGGAAGCGCTCATCAGGAGTCGCGGAAGCGGTGATGAGACTGCCTTGTTGTAGGTGGAAGCGGCGCACAAGTTCGCGCGGGACAAAAGGGTCTGTCGGGCGACGTTTGCCGTGCTTGCTCAGGTCCAACAACTGGCCATTACGGCTGTTATCGATGTCAAGCACGCCTTCGACCTGGATCGTATTATCCGGTTGGGCAGGCGGGGTGGTGGGAGCTAAGGCTGCCTCAGGGGCAACTGGCAGATTTTCATTATCCATACAAAAACGAGTTTGTGGAGCTGCCTAGGCTTGACCGTTTAATTCGTCAGTGGCATTTCCAAAATGCTCAGTTAAACCCCCAATAGGAAAAACTTGTGACGGACCAAACGATAACCTCAGTGTCTCGGGAGAGTAGAGTTTTCAAACCCTCGGCCGATTTCACGAGCCAAGCTAATCTTGGCAGCTACGCCTCGTACCGTAAGCTTTACGCTGAGTCTGTCAACGCTCCAGACAAGTTTTGGTCGAAACAAGCCAAGGAACATCTTACCTGGCGCAAACCTTTCAAGCGAGTTTCTGAGTGGAAACCCCCACACGCTAAGTGGTTCCTCGGGGGGAAGTTAAATGTTTCTGAAAATTGCGTCGATCGTCACCTCGGGACAGCCCGCGAAAATAAAGCAGCCTTAATTTTCGAAGGTGAGCCGGGCGATGTCCGCACGATCACCTATCGCCAATTATATTTCCACGTCTGCCGCATGGCGCATATTTTGGAGAATATGGGGATCAAGGCGGGCGATCGCATTGCCATCTACTTGCCCATGATTCCGGAGGCGGTAATCGCGATGCTGGCTTGTGCGCGCATTGGAGCAGTTCACACCGTTATTTTCGGCGGCTTCAGTGCCGAGGCGATTAAAGACCGCATCAACAACTGTCAGGCGAAGCTTGTGATTACGGCTGATGGTGGTTGGCGGCGGGGCAAGGTCATCGAGTTGAAGGCCAGCGTCGACCGAGCGCTGGAAGGCGCTCCGACCGTCCACACAGTGCTGGTGGTCAAGCGTTGCGGCAATCCTGTCACTATGCGCGAGGGACGCGATGTGTGGTGGCGCGAAGCTTGGGAGGGCGCCCCGAATTCGCATCGGGCTAAAGCCTTTGATTCTGAACATCCGCTTTTTATTCTCTACACGTCTGGTTCCACCGGAAAACCCAAGGGCGTGCTCCACACTTCAGCCGGCTACCTCCTGGGAGCTAAGCTGAGTTCACATTACGTTTTCGATTTGAAGGAAAATGATCGTTTCTTTTGTTCAGCCGACATCGGTTGGATTACCGGTCATAGCTACGTTGTTTATGGATTACTCTCGAACGGCGCGACGGTGTTTCTCTATGAAGGGGCACCGAACCAGCCTGAGCCTGACCGTTTTTGGCAGATGATCGATCGTCACGGTCTGACGATTCTCTACACCGCGCCAACCGCGATTCGTGCTTTTATGCGCTGGGGCGACAATTACGTGCTGCGGCACCGGCTTGATTCGCTGCGGCTGCTTGGTTCCGTCGGTGAGCCTATTAATCCGGAAGCTTGGATGTGGTACCACAAGATGATCGGCAAGAAACGCTGCCCGATCGTTGATACTTGGTGGCAGACGGAAACCGGTTCGATCATGATCACGCCGCTGCCGGGTGTTGTGCCCACCAAACCGGGTTCAGCGACCCTTCCGTTCTTCGGGGTCGTCCCTAAAATTGTGGATCAAAATGGCGATGAGGTGCCGCGAAATAGCGGCGGCAAATTGGCGATCATGAAACCTTGGCCGGCGATGCTGCGTACCTTGTGGGGCGATGATGCCCGTTTTAAGCAGGCTTACTTTAGTGAATTCCCTGGTAAGCCCGGAGTCTATTTCACCGGCGACGGCGCGCGGCAGGATAAAGATGGTTATTTTTGGATCGTGGGCCGCATCGACGATGTACTCAACATCTCTGGTCACCGCATCGGCACAGCCGAAATCGAAAGCGCTTTGGCTTCGCACCCTGCGGTGGCTGAATCAGCGGCGGTCGGACGCCCGGATGAACTTAAAGGTCATTCCCTCGTGGTCTTCGTCACGCTCAAGTCGACGCACACCGCCAGTGATCAGCTGAAAGAAGATCTCCGTGCGCACGTGGGCAAAGAGATTGGCTCACTCGCCAAACCGGATCAGGTGCGCTTCGCTGCTGGTTTACCCAAGACGCGTTCGGGGAAAATCATGCGCCGCTTGCTCAAGGAACTCGCGACTACGGGTGAGATCAAGGGTGATACGACAACGTTGGAAGATTTCGCCGTCATTTCGGCCCTCAAATCCGATGAGGAATAAATCCGCCGGCTAAATGTTCTTGGCTCCCTCAGGGGCCAATTACCAACGAGCAGCCTTCACGCTGCTCGAATTGCTGGCTGTCGTTGCCCTGCTGGCTCTGCTGAGCGGTCTCCTGCTGGGAGCCGCTCGTCGGATCGGCGAAGTGGGGCGCATCGCGCGGGCTAAAGCTGAACTAGCCGTGCTCGCTGCGGCGTTGGAGAATTATCAACGCCTCTATGGCGATTATCCCCAAACAGATGATCCGGCGCAGCTTTTACAGTCGCTCCTCGGCCGGCTTGGTCCGCGCAATAATGTCAGCTCGACCCGAAGTTGGTTAACTCTCGCTCGTTATCGAACGGCGCTGTCGCGCGATCCACTGGTCGATTCGTCGGCCACACTGATCGATCCGTGGGACCAACCGTATCGGTATATCTACAAGGTCCCCGCCGCGAGCTGGGGCAATGTCAGCTATGTCCTCTATTCGCTGGGGCCGGATGGGCAGGACATTCGAGCGCTTTTAGCCGGTGGCTTCGCTGATTCAAAATTACCGGAAAATTTAGACAATCTCTACGCCAATCGCCCATGAGGATAAATTTATTCTTCACCGCGGTCCGGCGCGCACAGAGCTCTTCTCGGCTATCGTTTGGGTCAGCCTTCACCTTGCTTGAGCTGCTCGCGGTCATTGCCGTGATCGGGATTTTGGCTGGTTTTATTTTCCCCAGCTTGCGTGCCGCCCGAATCGCCACGCAACAGGCTAAGACGCGCTTACTGTTTGGTCAGTGGACAGTGGCGCTTGAGGGATTTTATCAAGAGTATGGTTACAATCCTGTGCTTGATGAGAGCAACCTAGTGAACCCAGTGGGGCAAAACTCTGATCCAAGTACGCCGCATCTCTTTCATGATTTGCTGGCGGGGCGTCGTAGAGATGGTTCCGCGTTACCGGCTTATAACAGTATTACCAATGCCTGGTTGCCGGAGGCGCAAAATCGTAAACTGATAGCTTTTTACTTCTTTGCCTCGGCTGATTTTACCAGCGCGAGTTCAGCGATCCCGAATTTATTATGCGACGGTTTTGAGCACACGGCCATCGCGGTGCTCGTGGATCGAAATTTAGATGGAGTGATTCAGCTGGGCCGCGATTTTC
>SXZN01000265.1 GCA_005787865.1 Opitutaceae bacterium
CTAATTCCGGCGGCAGTGCTTCATGCGTGGGGTGCAGCGGATCACGAAACGGACAATTTAAATGCACCGGTCCCCGGCGCGGCTGGTGAGTACGCGCGACGGCTTCCGCCAGAGTCTGCCGGAGATAGCGGAGCATAGCGGGGTTCGCTACCGGAACCGCGCCTTCATGATAAAAATTTACCTGACTGCCGTAGAGTTTTTGCTGATCAATGGTTTGGCCCGAGTGGCATGCCCGCATCTCCGGTGGACGATCTGCCGTTAAAACAAGCAGCGGGACCCCACTCTCCTGCGCTTCAATGATCGCCGGGTAGTAATTAGCCCCCGCCGTACCACTGGTGCAGACCAAGACGACCGGTCGGCCGTACGCTTTCGCCAAGCCAAGGGCATAAAAACCGGCCGAGCGTTCATCGAGCACCGGAGTAGCCGTAAAGCCCGCATGCCCCGCAAAAGCCAGCGTTAGGGGGGTAGAACGCGACCCTGGTGAAATAACCGCGTGAGTCACACCCAGCTGAAAAAGTGTTTCGACCAGAACACTACTCCACAGGGTGTTCGTGTTGCGAAAATCGAGGGCTGGTTGCAGGGGGCGACTCATGGGACAGTTAAAACTTCGAGCAAAGCCTTAAACTTCAATTCGGTTTCCGCAAATTCCTTCTCCGGCTTGGAACCGGCGACAATGCCCGCGCCGGCATAGACGGTGGCCGTGGGGCCATCAATCAGCGCGGAGCGTAACCCCACTAAAAATTCGCCACCCCCGAGATGATCAACCCACCCCTGCGGCCCGGCGTAGAGCCCGCGATTAAATGATTCTAAGCGGGCAATGGCGGCGACGGCGGGTTCCCTCGGCGTCCCGCCCACGGCCGGCGTGGGGTGTAGGCGGGCGACCAGATCAAGAATATGTACGCTAGTGGGTAACTGCGCACTGATGGGCGAATGGAGATGTTGCACATTGGCTAAGCCCAACACGCGCGGTTGGGCGGTATACTCCAATTGCAAATGAAGATCAGCCAAGCGCCGCGCAATCGAATCGACTACCAGCTGATGTTCACGGCGATCTTTCTCGCTGTTCACTAGGACGCGCGCAAACGCCGCATCTTCGCTCGCGGAATCACCGCGCGGGGCAGATCCGGCGAGGGCCTCCGTGTGCATGCGGCCACCGGCCACGCGGACTAAACGTTCGGGGGAGGCCCCGATGAAACTTTGGCCATGGCCGTTGGCGATCGAGAAAGCGTAGCAACTGGGGAACCTTTGCCGCAAATGATTGAGCACGCCGAGTGGGTGGAAATCTTCCGTGGTCGTCAGCCTCCGCGCCCGCGCCAGCACAATTTTTAAATAATGACCCTGCGCTATTTCCTGCAGCGCCTGTTCCACCGTCTGTTGATAGGCGCCGGCTCCACCGATTTCTTCGCTCAGCCGCGGCGCCGAGGGGCGATTTTTACGCGATGCACTGCGATAATCAAAGGCCCGAAATTTTTCGTGCGCCTTCCAGACTTTTGCCGCCAGTAAATCAACCGGGGCATCGGTGGAGATTAATAAATTGGCCACTGCGACGGTACTGTCGCCCATGCGCGCCACCTGCCAGCGCGGGACAAATAAGCGCAAAGCTGGGAACGCCGCCCCCGGCTCAACCGTGGGCGCAAAAGCCGCCGCAAAAAAGAAATGCGGACCAGCAAAGGGCTCGGTTAAGGGACCGACGGCAATGGTGTCAGTGAGGACTTGTGCAATATAATCACGCGCTCGATTAAATCGGTCGGGTCCGGCGGCGCTGAACTCCAGCACCGCTTCTGCCCCAGCGACGGCAAAGCCTTGGGTCGGCCGCTCCGCATAGAAATGGAGTTGGTTAGGATCAAAAATAGATTCAAGGACCGCGAGGGGATCGAGCGATTCTACCGCTAGACTGATGCTGACCAATTGGGGTCGGCCAACCGCTTGGGCTATTCCTCGACAGGTCGCTAAGAAGTTCGTCAAGGAGGCGACGGTCACGTTTTCCCTCGGGTCGATCGGGAGAATTTTCATGCCCACAGAAAATCAGCCAGCGTTGAGCTCATTATTTCACGACGCACAATCAGCGACTTAAGCCGTCGCAGCGGGCGGCGGTAAGGGCCGCGGGAATAGCACGAGCGCGGCGGTTACTGGTGATCCGACCAAGCGCTGCCCCCAATTAAGCTCTTCCAGCCAAACCGCCCCCGGCTTATAACCGAGCACCGCATTAATTTTCTCGGTCGTCGTTGGCGTGACATGCTGGATCAAAGCCACCGCCAGTCGCAGCGCTTCCGCCATCGTCGCTAACGAGGTTCGCAAGAGCGCTTGATCGGCTGGGGCCGTCGATTTGCCCAATTTCCAAGGCGCCCGCTTCTCGATATAGGCATTGGTTTCAGTCAGGAAGAACATCGCCCGCTCAAGGGCGGTATGGAACTGAAAGCCTTCGCAGAGGGGGATAAATTCATGGCGAGTTTTTGACCACAATTCCTGCAAGGAGCGTTCCCAATCTTCGGTAACTTCCGCGGCGGGGAGCACCCCAGCGGCAAAACGGGTCGTCATGTTGAGCGTGCGGTTGACGAGATTCCCCAAATTATTTGCGAGCTCGCTATTATAGCGCACGAGAAATTGTTCGCGGGTGAAGTCGCTATCCTGACCGACATTCATCTCGCGCATCAGGAAGTAGCGAAAGGCGTCCGCGCCGAATTCCGTGACCAGATCCAGCGGGTTGAGCGCATTGCCCGTGCTTTTCGACATTTTGGCGCCGCGCTGCATCCACCAACCATGCGCAATAATCCCGCCCGGCAGCGGCAATTGCGCCGCGTGGAGCATGATTGGCCAGTAAACTGCATGGGGCGGCACGAGAATATCTTTGCCAATCACATGCCAAGTGGCCGGCCAACCACCGGGATGATCCGCAACCGCCGAATAATAATTAAGGAGCGCATCAAACCACACATAAGTGACATAATTGGCATCAAAGGGGAGCGGGATACCCCACTCGAGTCGCTCGCGCGGACGTGAAATACAAAGATCGTTGAGCGGATCTTTAAGGAACTCCAGCACCTGCTTCTGCCGATAACGTGGGAATATGAAATCCTCATGCTTGGTCAAATGGTCGATGAGCCAGTCCTGATACTGCCGGAGCTTGAAGAAATAATTAGATTCTGTGATTTCGGTGACTTCGCCAAAGATCTCCGGC
>SXZN01000266.1 GCA_005787865.1 Opitutaceae bacterium
CGGGCTTTTGCTGGCGCGGGCGCTAAAGGCCCGAGGTAAGGACGTGGTGGTATTGGAAAAAAGCCGCGGATTGGGCGGGCGGTTGGCCACCAAGCGGGTCGAGGCGGCCGTATTTGACACGGGCGCGCAGTATTTCACGGCAAAGTCGGATCGCTTCGCATCCATCGTAAGCGAGTGGGCGGCGGCCGGCGTGGTCGCGCCCTGGCCGGGCGCATCGGCGCATCGCTGGATCGCGCAGCCGAGTATGAATGCGTTGGGAAAATTTTTGGCGGACGGGCTCGAGGTGCGGCGGGAAGCGAAGGTGGTAAAAGTGCAGCACAAGCTGGGCGGGTGGGAGCTGACGATAGAAAATCAGTTGGCGCAGCAAGCTGGACAGGTCGTGCTGACGGCACCGTTACCACAGTCGTTGGCATTGTTGAAGGCGGGAGGCGTGGACTTGCCGATCGAGTGGGCGGGGCCGTTGGCGCAGCTGAGCTATCATCCCTGCTTGGCGCTGTTGCTGACGCTGGACGGAGCCAGCGCGGTGCCAGCCGAGGGCGTAGCGCTGGCAGAGGGACCGGTGCGGTGGCTCGCCGACAACACCAAAAAAGGAATTTCACCGGGCAAAGTTGGGGCGCTGACGGTCCATTTAAGTCCATCATTTGCGGCGGAGCACTACGCGAAGACCGAAGCCGAGCTAGCGGCCTTGATCGTACCGGGGATCGCGGACCGGTTGGGTGCGCCCGTGGTCAACGTGGCGTTGCACCGCTGGGAGTTTAGCGAGCCAGTGGCTTCATATGCTGAGCGATGTGTGTGGCTGCCCGAGCTGGGCCTAGGCTTAGCGGGGGATGCGCTGGGCGGACCGCGGGTAGAAGGCGCGGCGCTTTCTGGCTTGGAACTGGCCGAGCGGATGGCGGGTAAAGAGGAATAAGGTCAGGCTTGGTTGTTGACGACGGCATGATTCGAGAACCTCGGATCATGCGACTAACCACTGGCTTGGCTAGGCGGTGATATCGACCGATTGCACGCATCCTGTAGCTCGCGCCCGTCCCAAGCGAAAACCGATCCACGCCCACAAGGCGCCCAGTCAACGGGAGTTGATCTGACCCAAGGCTTCTAACGTTAAGCTCCTCCCATTTCCTCGTAATAATAGGCGAAAAAATTGAGCTGAAAAGTACTTGTCATGGACAAGGGCGAACTCTACATACCCACCCTCACACAGGCAGAATTAATCCTTATCCAACCCTCTTTATGTCCCAGCACAACAGCCTCAAGTCCGGTGGCGGCCTCGTCATCAAACGCAATGTCCTCAAGCGCTTCGAGCGCGTCGGCCTCCTCAAGAAGCGTGGCCAATGGAAGGAAGGCGATCGCGTCTTGGGTCTGCGCAAGACCAAAGCTGACGTCTAAGCCTGGTTGCAGCAAACGATCTAGGTGACCTCGCGGTCCACGGTCACCTCGCCCCTCGCTTCCCTCCTCCTTGCATAATCTGGCAGGCTCATCGCCTGCCTTTTTTATTTCTATGATTCACGACCTCTTTAAGCCGTTCATCGAGTTGGTCCATCGCCAGATGCCGGCGGGGAAAAAATAAGCCGCCCCCCATCACGGCTGAAGGTTGATTTGGGATCGTTAGGCTGCTTGGCTGGCGCCCTCAATTTATGAGCTCCTCAAAAAAGAAAGTCGCCATCCTCACAGCCGGTGGTCACGCCCCCTGCCTGAGCGCCGCCGTCGGTCAGCTCATTCTCCACTACACGCAGCAATGCCCTGATTGGGACATCATCTGCTACCGCTCCGGCTACAAGGGCCTACTCCTCGGTGATCATATTGTCGTCACCCCAGAAATTCGCGCCCAGGCCAGCGTGCTGCGCCAATTCGGCGGCAGCGTCATTGGCAACAGCCGCGTCAAGCTCACTAACGTTAAAGATGCGGTTAAACGTGGCCTCGTCAAAGAGGGCCAGCTCCCCCTCGCCGTCGCGGCAGAACAGCTGCAGCGGGACGGAGTTAATATTCTCCATACCGTCGGTGGCGATGACACCAACACCACTGCGGCCGACCTCGCGGCCTATCTGCAGAAAAATAATTATCAGCTGAACGTCATCGGTCTACCCAAGACGATTGATAACGATATTATCCCAATCAAGCAGAGCCTCGGCGCCGTCACCGCGGCGGAACAGGGCGCGCATTTTTTTGCCAACGTCGTGACTGAGCTCGGCGCCAGCGCCCGCACGCTCATCGTGCATGAAGTGATGGGCCGCAGTTGCGGCTGGCTCACCGCGGCCACGGCCCGCGTTTATCAACAGAGCCTCGCCCCTAAAACGTGGGTGCCAGCCATCGGCTTGGCGCGGGAGCGCTACGCGGTGCACGCGATCTATCTCCCAGAGCTCGCCTTAGATATTGAAGCTGAGGCTAAACGCCTGCGGGCCCTCATGGATCGGCATGGAAATATTAATTTATTTGTGAGCGAAGGGGCCGGGCTCGACAGCATCATTGCGGAAACGACTGCCCGGGGTGCCCCCATCGATCGGGACGCCTTTGGTCACGTCCGCCTCGACACCATCAATCCCGGCAAATGGTTTGCCGAACGTTTTGCCACCATGCTCGGCGCCGAGAAGGTGTTGGTGCAGAAGAGCGGCTATTTCGCCCGCTCGGCGCCAGCTAATGCCGAAGATCTCCAGCTCATCGATACCTGCGTACTAAAAGCCATCGAGTGCGCTCGCGCTGGAGTCAGCGGCCTGATCGGCCATGATGAAGAACGCGGTGACGTCCTACGCGCCATCGAATTCCCCCGCATCAAAGGCGGCAAAGCTTTTGCTACGACGCAACCGTGGTTCAAAAAATTGCTCGAAGAAATTGGTCAGCCCCTGACGGCCCCGATCACCGTCGCGCATTAAGCGCGGCGGGCGGAACCAGCCCGAGAGTGGGTTGCCGCCGAACGATTAAAACAGCTTGAAAA
>SXZN01000044.1 GCA_005787865.1 Opitutaceae bacterium
AGCGTCTTTGATGAAGAATTTTTACAGCCGGAAAAACAAGACCTCGCGGTGTTTGCCGATGGCGTCAGCAACATTGTCACCGCCATGCGCCAGGCCGCCCTGCATTATTTCTCTGATGGCTCCATCGAAACCGCCTGCCCGCCCTTGCGCGCCCTCTTGCATCTGATGCGCGACGGCACTTGGGAAGGTCGCCCGGCCTCCGACCCACGGTTCCGGGCACTCTTCACGCGCGAATCACTCCTCGCCAGCGACTGGTACCGCGATCGCCTCGAAGCGCAGCGCACAATCGACGCCCAGCTCGGCGAACGTCACGCCAAGTATCTTAAGAAATTTCTCACTCGGCCCAATTACACCGATGTCGCAACGCGCCTAGAAATTAAACAACGCCTCGCCCAAACCAACGCGGGAATCCGGGCCACACGCGAGCCCGGCTATCTCAAGAACCTCAGTGGCACCATTGGCGCCGAACCGGCGATCGCGGCGGCGATGCTTAAGTAAACGGAGCCAATTTGCCGCGGCCGGAAGCTTTGCCCGAATTTAAAACTTAATAGCGCCGGGTAAGAGCGAAAAAGCAGCGGAGGAAAAATTACTCCTTCCCGCGCGACGCCTCCAACTCTTCCCACCGTGAAAAGGCGACGGCGTGCTCGCGTTCGAGCACATCGAGTCGACCTTTCACTTCCGCAAAATTCTGCGGTTCTTTTTTATAGAAAGCCGGATCAGCCAACCGCGCGGTCAATTGCGCCTGCTCTTGCTCGAGTGCTTCAATTTTGGCCGGAAGCGTCTCGAGCTCCTTTTGCCCCTTACCCGAAAGTTTTTTAGCCTTGGGGGCGGCGCCGGCGCCTTTGCCGGAATTCTTCACCTTGGCCCCCGCGCCTTCCACTGGCCGGGCATTCCCTTTGGCGGCAGCTAGCGCCTGCTTCTGCTTATCGTGCTGCCAATCGGTATAGCCGCCGACGTAGTCGCCAATAACCCCATCGCCTTCAAACACGAATGAACTGGTCACCACTTCATCCAAAAATTCCCGATCGTGGCTAACGATTAACACCGTGCCCGGAAATTCCACGAGCAGATCTTCAAGCAAATCAAGCGTCTCGACATCCAAATCATTCGTAGGCTCATCGAGCACGAGAACATTCGCTGGCTTGGTAAACAGGCGCGCCAAGAGCAGCCGATTGCGTTCGCCGCCCGAGAGCACGCGCGCCGGCGTGCGGGCGCGATTCGCGGTGAAAAGAAAATCCTGCAGATAACTAATCACATGCCGGGTCCGCCCCTCAATCGTGACGTGCGTGTTACCATTTGCGATGTTATCAGCCACGGTTTTATCGTCCTCAATTTGCGCCCGCAGCTGATCGTAGTAGACCACTTCCAGATTAGTGCCGTGCTTAATATTTCCACTGGTAGGTGCGAGCTGACCGAGGAGCAATTTAATCAACGTCGTCTTGCCCGCGCCGTTGGGACCGATGAGGCCAATTTTATCTCCGCGAATAATCGTCGTCGTGAGATCCTTCACCAGCAGCTTACCGTTCGGGTAAGCAAAAGTCATTTTCTCCACGTCGACGACCTTCATACCGCTCGGGATCGCTTCATTAACCCGCATGTTAACGTTGCCGACTGTCGCCCGCCGGGCTCGGCGATCCGCGCGCAAGACATGCAATTGATTAATCCGCGCCGTCGCCCGCGAACGCTGCGCTTTCACTCCGCGGCGAATCCACTCCTCTTCTTGCGCGAGCTTTTTATCGGCGAGCGCCTGCGTCCGCTCCTCGGCCTCTAAGCGATCCTGCCGCCGCACGAGGAACGTATCGTAGTCACAATCCCAATTGGTGATAATGCCCCGATCGAGTTCCACAATGCGCGTCGCGAGTTTTTTCAAAAACGCGCGATCATGCGTGACGAAGAACAGGCCGATTTTCTCCTGCAGTAAAAATTCCTCGAGCCACAGGATGGAGGCGAGATCAAGGTGATTGGTCGGCTCATCGAGCAACAGCAAGTCCGGCTGACTCGCCAGCGCCTGCGCCAACAATACCCGCCGCTTCAAACCGCCCGACAACGCCGAGAACTCCGCGTGCGAATCGAGGCCGACATGATTGATCAAATCCTCCAAGCGCACTTCCCGCTCCCAATCTTCCTCATGCGCACTCGCCGAACGCAGCCCGGCTGAAACAATATCATGAACGCTTCCAGTCAGATCAGCCGGCACCTCTTGGACGAGCCGGGCGAAATGGGCCCCCGGCTGGCGAAACACTTGGCCGGTGTCGGATTTAATTTCGCCCACGATTAATTTCATCAACGTAGACTTGCCCGCGCCGTTACGCCCGAGCAGACAGACGCGTTCGCCACTGTTAACTTGGAAATTAACGTGATCGAGCACCGGCGGGCCGCCGAAGGCATGCGAGACATCGAGAAGACTTAAAAGCGCCATGAGAACGGAAGAACCTAGGAACCAGCCCTCGGGGTGCAACCCAAAGCTCGGGCGATTTTAACTTAGCCCAAAACGACCGCCCATGGCGCGGTGCAACACTTTCTGAATCAGCATAAACCATTTTCACGTCGAGCAGTACGGCAGCTTCATTTAACAACCTCAGGCTAGAACTCCCGTTGACTCTCTCGCCGGAGTCCGCGCATCCTGCCGCCGTGAGTGACTCCATTCCGACTCCCTGGCAAAAAACCCTGCACTGGCTGACCGCCTATGCGGGCTTTCCGGCGCGGCGACTCCCCGCCAAGGCCGAACTCCTGCTACTGATCGCCACCGCGGCGGCCGACGACGACTTAGCCGTCAAAAATCCGCAAAACGGCAAAATCCCGTTTAATGCCAATTACAACGCGCAGATCCGCAATTACACCGCTCAACGTCGCCGCGCGCACATGAAGTGCGACAACAGCGCGAAAACCTGAGTCGTTTTATTTAAGCGATCCGGACCAGAACGGCAGCGAGCTTTATGGGGATCCCCCCCGCCGCCTCGTGGCCCCGCACTCCACCAGAAGAATTAGCCACGCCAACCGAGCCGCTCGACCTTCCGGCCTTACGCGCCGCCCTTTGACCCGTGGGCAGTTGCCCTCGCGATGAAAAGCGGTAGCTTATTTCTGCTCCGCCCTCAACGCCTCCTCACTTTGGCCCACTCCCTCCCCCCTCTGCCCCATGTACCCGCGACGGCGGCGGCGCCGGTCTTTCGTGTGCGCGGCCTCACCAAACATTACGGCGAAGGCCCGACTCAAGTGCGCGCGTTGGCGGGCGTTGATCTCGATCTTTATGCAGGCGAATTTGTCGTCCTCCTCGGCCCTTCCGGCAGCGGGAAAACGACGCTGCTCAATCAACTCGGGGGACTCGATATTCCCACCACCGGAGAAATCAGTTACCGCGATATCGACCTCACCCATGCCGATGAATCGGCGCTCACTCGCTACCGGCGCAACTCGGTGGGATTTATTTTTCAATTCTATAATCTAATCCCCAGCTTAACCGCCCGCGAAAACGTCGGCCTCATCACCGAGATCGCGCGCGACCCTTTGCCGCCCGAGCAAGCCCTGGCCATGGTCGGCCTCAGCGCGCGCCTCGATCATTTCCCCGCCCAATTATCTGGCGGCGAACAACAACGCGTCGCGATTGCTCGCGCCATCGCCAAACGTCCCGAGGTACTGCTCTGCGATGAACCCACCGGCGCCTTGGATGTCCGCACCGGCATCGTCGTCCTCGAAGCGCTCGAACGCGTTAACCGCGAACTCGGTGCACTCACGATCGTTATCACCCACAACGCCGTCATGGCGGACATGGCCGACCGCGTTATTCATTTTTCTGATGGGCGCGTCTTGAGCGAACAGCGAAACGCCACCCGCGTCGCTCCATCTACGTTGCGCTGGTAACCCCGCGCCCGCTGTCGGCCATGCTTCCGCATCTCGATCGAAAACTTTTCCGCGACCTGCGGCGCCTCAAAGGCCAAACCGCCGCGGTGTCCCTCGTCATGGCCTGCGGCCTTGCGATGCTCATCATGGCACGCAGCCTGATTTACTCCCTAGAGTCGACCCGCGCTGAATATTATCAGACCAATCATTTTTCGGATATCAGTGCCGCCCTCAAACGGGCCCCTAATTATGTGAGCGAACGCATCCGTGCTCTGCCGGGC
>SXZN01000045.1 GCA_005787865.1 Opitutaceae bacterium
CCCATGAGGTAAAAAAGATACCACCCAAAGGCGAGGAAGAGCGCACTCGTCAGCGTTAAGGTGGTAACGGGTGGGACTAATAAAAATGTGCCCAAGCGCCAAAATTCGCCCGCCTGCACCGCCGCCGGCAGTAACATAATCCGCCCCACGTCAAATTGTCCCAAGAGCGCAAAGCCCAGAATCATCACCTGCCCGATTATCAGGTAGAGCGAAAGATCGGGAATAGCGTAGCTACCTAAGTTACGTTCCAGCCGAGAGAGGAGCGACATGTGGGCCTACTTCTCAGCCTTGCTCGGCAACTGGTCGAGCAAAGTTTTTTTCTGTTTCAATAAAACGGGGGCATTCACTCGCGCCAGTAATACGCGCGCGCGATCAATTTGCTCAAGCTTGAGCAGTACATTGGCCGCTTGGAGAAAAATAGTTTCCTGCTCGATCCCTGGTTGCGCGCGACTCTCCAGCGCACTCCACGCCTGCAGCGCCTGCTCCCACTGCGGCTTTTCTAAATCGGCATAGGCCTCAGCCTGTCGGTAAACATAAGCAAAGTTGTCCGGCGCCAACTCCGCGGCGTGCTGAAAGGCCCCTAACATGGCCTGATCCAGAGCGAGCCGAGTAAATTGTCCCGTGCGAATAAAGTCATCCCGCCCTTCCATTAATAAAGATCCTAAATGATAATGGTAAAGGGGTTCTTTGGGCTCTAAATCGATGGCCGCCATAATCCAAGGCAACGCCTCCACCGGTCGACCGTCTTCCGCGAGGTGCTTGGCCATTTGATTTTTTACGACCGGAATATTGGGCTCAAGCTTGTTGGCCTTGAGCAAAATCCCCACCGCCGCCCGCGTCATCCCCACTTGGCCCAGCAACATGCCATAGGTCACATAAGCGGGGGCAAAATCCGGACTTTTTTGAATCAAGATATCATAACTGTTAATCACGCTCTGTAATTCGCCCCGCAGCCAGGCTTGGTCGAGTTGCTCCCCTTCTTTTTCGGCGCGGGAAAAAACATTGCGCTGCCGGGCGACAATTTCTCTCAACGTTTTCTCGCTCATGCTCTCGGCCGCGGCCTGGGGCAGCAGGGTCATGAAACCACTCAAAAGCAAAAGGGCCGGCCGTAAAAATTTTCCTGTGGTACGCATGCCTGTACGACACGAACTTACTCTAATCGTTCAAGGTTTTATGCCGGCGGCTCGGCGGCTTGAGCGGGCGTCAGCCCCAAACGATGGCGCCAAAGGATTATCACCAACCAGGTGACCAACATGGTTGTAACCGTGTGACTCAGGTAATGCGCACCCTTCAACATCTGATAGCCTCCCATCCACCAACCTAAAATCAGCCCGAAGGTGATGGCGGTTAGCCGCCAGCGCCTAGTGGGCCGCACCAGCAATAAGCCCATCAAGGCAAAGCCGCCGCTGGCATGCCCCGCCGGAAAGCATCCCCCCTGCCGCTCCGGCCGGTCACCAGCCGGAAAAGGCTCACAGATTTTCACGTAGGCCACATCGCCGCCATACCGGCGAATCTCGGACGGGCAAAAAGTGTTGGTATATTTTTTCCCGATACCTGCCAACAGCGGCACGGTTACGAGCACGAGTACCGCAAGCCAAAGCCCACGGTGATTGAGCTGCCATTTTTCCCGCCAGCGCGCCGGCCCAAACGCAAGCGTGAGTACGCTCAACCCAATCACCCAGACGAGCGCTTTGGGTCCGTTGTAAAAAAAGATCCGCCCGAGCGGCGCTTGTTGGTCAACCAACCACCGCTTACTCGTGGGATTATAAAATAAATCCTGCACCCACAAATCGATCGCCGTGTATTCTAGCAATAATCCCGCGCCAACCAAAAGGAGCAGGGTAAGCCAAAACTGCCAATCTGCGCGCAAGCGGCTCATGGCTGCTTAGGCGAGGCGAGCAAGCGAACAAAGTCGGCTGCGCTCAACTCGCCATAGCGCTTGCTTTGATATAGCTCACTCGCGGTTTGATAATAACTCACCGCTTCCCCGAGCAATGCCGCGTTGAGCGGCTGCTCGGTCAGGGTGTAGTTTGCCCGATCATAACGGTACTGCGCCTGCCGCCGTACCGGAGTCAGCACCAAGAAATTGTCCGCCTTCAACAAGCCCAGTTTCTGATAAGTACCAACTAGAACTCGGCCTTCCGCGGGATCGGTTTGCCGAATATCTCGCCCAAAGAATCGACTGGGATAGCTCCAATTTAATAGGCCGAGAAGGGTTGGCGCATAATCGACTTGGCTCATCAGGGTCCGGACATGACCCGGCGCAATCTGCCCACCGGGGGCGTAAATAATTAGTGGAATATGATAATTTTGTACCGGTAACTCGGTTTTGCCCGCACTGGAAGCACAGTGGTCTGCGACGATCACAAATACCGTGTTTTTAAACCAAGGCTTTTGCCGGGCCTCACGGAGAAACTGCCCAATTGAAAAATCGGTGTACTTCACGGCCCCCGCACGACCAGAAATTTTTGAGGGTAAATCAATCCGGCCCTCCGGGAAAGTGTAGGGACGATGATTGGAGGTCGTCATGACAAAATAGTGAAAGGGTTGCCCTGTAGCATGGCCCGCATCCGCCTCGCGCATCGTCCAACGAAAGAGATCCTCATCACAAACCCCCCACACATTGGCGAAAGTGATATCTTCCTTCGGCACCCCCGTGCGATCGATCACCCGATAACCATTTTTACCGAAAAAATAGTTCATGTTGTCGAAATAACCAAAGCCGCCATAAATAAATGCGGTCGCATAACCCTTCGCCCGAAAGACTGAGCCGAGCGTGAACATATTTTCATTGTGCGGCCGCTTAACAATCGATCGCCCAGGCGTCGGCGGCACCGCCAAAGTTAAGGCCTCCATGCCCCGATCGGTTCGCGTTCCGGTGGCATAAAAATTATCGAAGACGAGGCTTTGCCCGGCAATTTCCTCCAGATTAGGCGTCAACTGTGAGGCCCGATTAAAAATACTTAAAAAATCGGCGCTCAAACTTTCCACGGTGATCTGGATCACATTCGGCCGTAGCTCCTCGCCCGTATGCCGCACAACCCGCAGAGTATCCTGAGGATCAGCCCCGAGTGTGACCGAGCGGTCTTTCGCTAATTGCTGCCGAATCAGTTGAAAAGCCTCGGCCGCCGGCAAGGTAGAATAAAATTTGTCGTACTCGAGTTCGTTATTTTTAAAGGCAGCACAGAGCGACCAAAGTCCGTTTTTCGCCAACTCCCGATTATAATTATTCCGAAAGGTCGGCAACCAATCGTCACTCAAGATCGAACCAAAAATAAGCGCCGCCCCAAACCAGAGCGCGCCCGCTTTAACCCGAACCCACGCAGACTCGATCGGGGCGGCGAACCACTGCGCGTAAAGACCCGTGCGATAAAGCAAGCCGCCCACTCCAAGGGTACCGGCTAAAACTCCTCCAATAATTAAAGGTAAATTATACGACTCACGAATATTCCCCACCACCTCCGTGGTGTAGACGAGATAATCCACGGCAATAAAGTTAAACCTCACGCCGAACTCGTCCCAGAAAGTCCATTCCGAAACCAAGCCGAACAGGAGCAAATAGATATACCCCAACCCCAATAACTGCACGCCCACTTGGAGCCAACGCCGCGTCAACCAACTACTGGGCAACAGCGTCAGCAAAACTATCAACGGCAAGGAAGCAAAAGCCGCCGCGCCAAGATCATAAATTAACCCCCAGAAAAAAACCGCCACGAGACTGAGCGTCCAAGTAACGTCATGCGCCGCTTTAATTAAAAGCGCCAACCGTGTTAGCCCTGATAAAGCCAAGAAAATAGCGAAGAAAATAACTATGCCGCCATGCCGACGATTAAGCGGTCGCGCCAAGGCCGTGCGAAAAAAACCAAAAATGGTATTCAAGAAAAAGTGGGATAGGGGTTGTTTTTGTGGATAGGGCCCGCTGATAAAGAACAAAAAGACCAGACCGCGTCAGCCCTCAAATTACAACTCACGCTGCGGTGCGCTGCTTAGCGCAAAAATATTAATTTACCGACGCATCAAACGCCATACTGCCGCGACCGTAGTGCCTTGCCGGAAAACTCTTTCCCCCGCCCTCCCGCCCATTGAATAAATACGGGGGTGCTTATAATTCATCAAGTTGCGCAGCTAACTCCTAACTGCTGGATAAAAATCTTGCACGCCCCCGCCTGCCCCCCCATCACATCGTCCCTCAGCCCATGGCTTCCTCCCATCATCACCATCACGTGTGCTAGCCTTCCCAACGCGGGAAGGCCGGAAGCGCCTTGCCCGTGGCTGATGGATCTCTTTTCCAAAACCCCGGCAGGTTAATCCAGCCGGGGTTTCCTTTTGGGCAACCCTCCCGCACCAACGGGGCCGGCTTGCTTAAACCTTTCTCTTCCAAAAAATTCCTGCTTAATTTTTCTCCCATGCCTGTCACCTCCGCTCCCAACCGCCTCCGCCTCGCCGTCCAAAAAAGCGGCCGGCTCTCCACTGACTCGCTCGAGCTGCTCGCTAGCTGCGGCATTCGCGTTAAGTCACCGAAAGAGCGCCTGTTGCTGCACTCAGATAATTTTCCGATCGATCTGCTTTTTGTCCGCGATGACGACATCCCCCAGCTCGTCATGGACGGCGTCTGCGATCTCGGTATCGTCGGTACCAACGTGCTGGAAGAGGCCGCCCTCGAGCGCCGCACCCAAGGCTCCGCGAGTGGCTACTTGGTCGAGCGCCCCCTAGATTTTGGTGGCTGCCGTCTCGCCATCGCCCTGCCGGAAGAAAAGCCCTACGCCAGCGCCAAAGACCTCCAAGGGCTACGCATTGCTACTTCTTATCCGCAGCTAACCAAGCGGTTCCTCGCTGAACAAAAAATCTCCGCCGAAGTCGTGTACTTAAGCGGCTCCGTGGAAATTGCTCCGCGCCTTGGTTTAGCTGATGTTATCTGCGATCTCGTGGCCAGCGGCTCAACGCTCGAAGCCAATAAGCTCCGCGCGGTTGAGACCATTTTTAAAAGTACCGCCGTCTTGCTCCGGAGTACTCATCAGCTCTCGGCCGAAAAAACGCACTCCCTGGAAATTCTCCTCCGCCGGATCGATGGCGTTCAAAAGGCCGCTGGCGCGAAATACATTATGCTGCACGTCCCGAAGTCTGCGTTGGCAGAAATTAAAAAACTCCTGCCTGGCTCGGAAAATCCGACCGTTCTGCCCCTGGCTGGCGATGATTCCAAGGTAGCCCTTCATGCCGTGTGTTCCGAAGCTGTTTTTTGGGAAACTATGGAGTCATTAAAAAAAGCCGGCGCCAGCAGCATTCTCGTGCTACCGATCGAAAAGATGATGCTCTGATTATTGATGGGTGCGACCTAACCGCGCCCTCCCCTCTTGGCTATGCAACCCCTCCTTTGGAAAAATCTTACTGCGCCACAGCGCACTGCCGCCCTCCGCCGGCCCGCGCAAGTTGCGCAACCAGCGGTTGCCGCCGCCGTGCGGGTAATCGTCGCCGCTGTGCGCCGCGATGGCGATGGCGCGCTGCGTCGCCTCACCAAGCAGTTTGATGGGGTTACCCTGCGCTCTTTGCGC
>SXZN01000267.1 GCA_005787865.1 Opitutaceae bacterium
AACGTCGTGCTTAATACGCCGACCGGCTCGGGTAAATCATTGGTGGCGGCGGCCCTGCATTTCAAATCACTCTGCGCGGGGCAGCGCTCTGTTTACACCTGTCCCATTAAAGCGCTGGTCAACGAAAAATTCCTCAGCCTCTGCCGAGATTTCGGTCCAGAAAATGTCGGCATGATGACCGGTGATGCTTCGGTTAACCCCCACGCGCCGGTGTTGTGCTGCACGGCAGAAATTCTGGCGAACATCGCGTTGACCCGCGGCGCGCACGCCGAGGTGAGCGCGGTGATCATGGATGAATTTCATTATTACTCAGATGATGAACGGGGCTACGCTTGGCAGGTTCCCCTGCTCACTCTGCCGCAAGCGCGCTTTTTACTGATGTCCGCCACGTTGGGCTCGACCGATTTTTTTGAACGTGAATTAACCCGCGTGACGGGTGCCCCCAGCCTCACGGTTCGAAGCGATCGACGACCAGTACCGCTCGCTTTTGAATATTCGGAAACCCCGTTGGCGGAACGGGTGAGCCAATTACTCCTCGCGCAACGCGCGCCGGTCTACCTCGTCCATTTTACCCAGCGGGCGGCGGCCGAAGCAGCCCAAGCTTTAATGAGCCTACCGATTTGCACGAAGGCAGAAAAAGCAACGCTCGCGACGGCCTTGGAAGCGGTGAAATTCAATAGTCCTTACGGAAAAGATATGAAGCGCTGGCTGCGTCATGGCATTGGCGTGCACCATGCGGGGCTTTTGCCCAAATACCGCATTCTGGTCGAGCAGTTGGCGCAAAAAGGTCTGCTCAAACTGATCTGCGGTACCGATACCCTCGGGGTCGGGATCAATGTCCCGATTCGTACCGTGCTCTTCACCCAGCTCTGGAAATACGATGGCAAAAAAGCGGCGATTCTTAGCGTGCGGGATTTTCGCCAAGTCTCGGGCCGAGCCGGCCGAGCTGGTTTTGATGATCAAGGCTACGTGATCGTTCAGGCGCCGGAACATTTTATCGAAAATAAACGCGCGGAGGAAAAGGCCGCGGCTGATCCGGCCAAGAAAAAGAAGCTCGTTAAACAGCGCGCCCCAGAGGGCAGCGTGAGTTGGGATGCGAAAACATTCGAACGCCTGCGCACCGCGGCGCCGGAGGAACTTTCATCTCATTTTGACGTATCGCATGGCATGCTCTTGCTCGTGCTAAGTCGCGACAGCGACGGGTGTTGGGCCCTGCGAGACCTCATTAATGATTGTCACGAAACCCCCACCAAGAAACGCGCTCTACGCCAACGCGCTTGGCAGCTATTTCGCGCCTTGGTGGAGAGAAAAATTATTGAATTTATACCCCGCGAGGATTCGGGACGGCGCTTGCGCGTCAATTTAGAGCTGCAGGCAGATTTCTCCCTCCATCAAGCACTCTCACTTTATCTCATCGATACGTTACCGCTGCTGGAACGTGAATCGCCCGACTATCCATTTGATGTGCTGACGCTCTGCGAAGCCATCGTCGAGGACCCAGAACAGATCTTGCGGCGCCAAGTCGACAAGCAGAAAGGTCTTAAAATCGAAGAGTGGAAAGCGGCCGGCATTCCCTACGAGGAGCGCATGGCGAAATTAGAGGAAGTCGAACACCCCAAGCCTCTGCGAGAATTCCTCTACGAAACCTTCAACACTTTTGCGGCCGCGCACCCTTGGGTCGAACAGGAAAATGTGCGCCCCAAGTCGATCGCTCGTGAAATGTTTGAGCGCTACCAATCATTCGCGGATTACGTTCGTGACTATGGGCTCGAACGCAGTGAGGGCTTACTTTTGCGCCATCTGATGCAAGTTTGGAAAGTGCTTAATCAGACGGTACCCGCGGCGGCTAAAATGGAAGCGGTGGTAGAAATGGAAGAATATTTTCGCGAACTCATTCGCGGCGTTGATTCGAGCTTACTTGACGAATGGGAGCGTTTGAAGAATCCAGATTTTGTCGCGATCGAACTCGCAGCCAAACCCGCGCGGCCCGCGAGCTTCGACCTCACCCGCGACACGGCGGCCTTTCGCCGCTTGGTCCGCGTGGGGGTCTTGGGTTTCCTACAAGACGTGGCCGCCCGCGATTGGGAAGCCGCCCGCTTACGCTTGGCTGCGCCGGCCGCGACGGTGGCTGATGAGACTGTCAGCCTAGTCGAAAGCCGCCGCATTGAAAAAGAATTTCAGCCGTATTTTGATGCCCGCGGTCGCTTCCGGCTCGATCCGGAGGGTCGCGCCTTGAAACATACGCATTTCATTGAAACGAGCGCAGCGCACGCCGAAGCGGGAGAAATCCTAGAGGTAGCTCAGATCTTGGCTGATCCGGAAGCCTCGAATGACTGGGAAGCTCGCTTTGAGGTCTTGCTTAATTATTCACGCCGAGAAAATCGCGTCGTGCTGCAATTTCTCACCGTGCAACCGGTGGGGACGTGAGCATTTTGCGGACCACCGGCAGGCTCAACCCAGACCTTCCCGAGGGAAATTTGAATACTTGGGCTTTTTTCGGGCTGGGCTAAAGCCAGATGCCCATCTGGCTTCAGCAGATCATTAGACTGACTGCAAGGTGCGGGCCAAGCCCCTCGTCATGCACATTGCTTTTGACCGAATTGGCGACGGCAGTTTACGTCAGTTAGTTATTTATTAATCCCAGTCTGACGTCTCCCTCTCATGCCCGCTAATCCCGTTATCATTTACACCAAGACCGACGAGGCCCCTGCCCTCGCGACCTATTCTTTATTGCCAATTATCCAAGCTTTCACGAAGCACTCGGGCATCGCGGTCGAGACGCGCGATATTTCAGTCGCTGCCCGGATTCTGGCTAATTTTTCCGATCTCCTCCCTGCCCATCAGCGCGTGGCCGATCATTTGGCAGAACTCGGCGCCCTCACCCTCCAGCCGGAAGCCAATATTATTAAGCTGCCAAACGTGAGCGCTTCCGTACCCCAACTGAAAGCCGCCATCGCCGAATTACAGGCTCAAGGTTATGCGCTACCGGATTTCCCCGAAGTCGCGACGACTGCCGCGGAAAAAGATGCTAAAAATCGTTACGCCAAGATCATGGGATCCGCCGTCAATCCCGTGCTGCGTGAAGGCAATTCCGATCGGCGGGCGCCGAAAGCAGTCAAAGAATACGCCCGCAAACATCCGCACTCCATGGGCGCTTGGCTCCCGACCTCAAAGACCAGCGTCGCCACCATGGGACATGATGATTTCTTCTCCAACGAAAAATCAATTACCGTGCCGGCCGCCACCAGCGTCCGCCTAGAGTTCGTACCCGCACCCGCCCCGGCTGGGGCTACGCCCGAAGCGATCGCCAAGGCGGCCCAGGTCGTCGTCCTGAAGGAAAAAACCACCCTACAGGCTAGCGAAATCCTTGATGCTACTTTCATGAGCAAAAACGCCCTGGGCGCCTTTTTTGCCCAACAGATGGCGCAGGCTAAAAAAGATGGCGTGCTCTTCTCCCTCCACTTGAAGGCCACGATGATGAAGGTCTCTGACCCCATCATGTTCGGTCTCGCCGTGCGGGTCTTCTTTAAGGATCTCTTCACGAAACACGCGGCGACGCTCGCCGCGCTGGGGGTCGACCTCAACAATGGGTTTGGCGATCTCGTGGAAAAAATCACCAAGCTGCCCGCTGAGCAACGCGCGGTGATCGAAGCTGATATTGTCGCCATCTTGGCCGCTCGGCCAGCGGTGGCCATGGTCAATTCCGATAAGGGCATCACCAATCTGCACGTGCCGAGCGATGTCATTGTCGATGCCTCAATGCCCGCGATGATCCGGACTTCGGGCCAAATGTGGAACGCCGCTGGCCAGGCCCAAGACACCCTCTGCGTAATTCCCGATAGCTGCTATGCGGGGGTCTACCAAACGACGATCAATTTTTGCAAACAACACGGGGCCTTCGATCCCAAGACCATGGGCTCGGTGCCTAATGTTGGTCTCATGGCCCAAGCCGCAGAAGAATACGGCTCCCACAATAAAACTTTTGTCGCCCCCGGTCATGGCACGATCCGCGTGGTCGCGAGTGATCAACCAGCAGGCGCCAGTCCGTCCGTTTTAATCGAACACGAAGTGCAAGCCGGCGATATCTGGCGCGCGTGCCAGACTAAGGATCACCCCATTCAAGATTGGGTAAAGCTTGCCGTCTCGCGAGCCCGCTTGAGCCAAACGCCCGCTATTTTCTGGCTCGATGCCGAACGGGCGCACGATGCCCAAGTCATCGCCAAGGTAAAAACCTACCTCGCGCAACATGACACCGCCGGACTGGATATTAAAATTCTGCCACCCGCCGCGGCTTGTCTCGCTACCCTCGAACGACTCAAAGCCGGCCAGGACACCATTTCGGTGACCGGTAATGTCCTCCGCGATTATCTCACTGATCTCTTTCCGATTCTTGAAGTGGGCACGAGCGCCAAGATGCTTTCGATTGTGCCTTTAATGAAAGGCGGTGGCCTTTTTGAAAC
>SXZN01000268.1 GCA_005787865.1 Opitutaceae bacterium
AATCCAGGCGGGCGCCCGTTTGGTGCGGATCATTTCTCGCAGTTGACGACGTAGGTCGCCCCAGAATTTCGAATTAAAGAAAACATAAGGCACGCGCGGCCGGATGCCGAGTTTGAGGTTGCACATCTCGATGCCAATTTCCTCGAGGGTGCCGACGCCGCCGACGTTGAAAATACAAAAATCGGCCGCTTCGAACCATTTTTGGCGAAAGTGCCGCGAGGTTTCTTGGAAGGTGTTAAAGAAATCCACGCCGAGTTCCGGCGGCTGAGCCTCCAGCTCGAGAAAGCACGCTCCGGTGAGGGCGCCTTGGCCGCGGGCCTGGTCAGTCGCTAGACGCATCACCCCACCGCCCCCGCCCGTGAGTACGCCGACGTTCGGTCCGATAAAACCGGTGAGTTGTTCGACGAGTCGCGTGATGCGATCGGTGTCCGCTTGTTCGATCCCCACCGCGGAACCGTAAAAAGCGAGAATGGTGCTCTCTTGGAATTTGCGCGCCATTTCCTCACGCACGAAGAAGCCATGTTCTTTTTTATACGTATGCACGTAGAGATCTTTGGTGACTTCGTCGTACCAATAAACCTGCACCCCAATGGCATTAAAGGTGTCGAGGCGCGCGTGGGCGTTGCTGGAGAGGAAATAACCGTGGGTGCGGGAGGCTTGACGAAAAATAATTCGCTTGAGTTTCACATCGCCAATGCGCGTGAGGAGTTCGATGTGCTCCAGCAGGTCTGGAAAATAGTCGATGATTAAGGTGTCGGCATCGTGGGGGGCAGCATCGAGTGCTTGAATCATCGTGCGACTGCCGATGGGGCAGGCCGCACTGGCTAGGAATTTTTTGAGATCTTCATTGGCGCGGACGAGGACGCTACGGTTCTCCATGGTCGCGCTCTGGCCCCGCACGGTGATTTTGGTTTTCGGGCGAGCCTCGGGGGTGTCGAGCGGCGGATTGCGATCAAGGCATTGGTAAAGGCTGCTGGCGGTGGACAGCAGTCTTTGGCGTTTCTTGGTGAGGGTTTTAACCTCGGGGTCAGTAAACGGTGGCGCGCGGAAAATATCCACCGAGACCATGGGATTAACTACGGGCTGGTCGCCCGTATTATAAATTTCCAGCATGATATTCGTGCCGAAAGTTTTGATGGGGTCGAGGAGCACCGCGCTGGTATGCAGGCCGAAATTACCTTCGCCCTGATTCAGGACGACATAGTGCTCCTTCAGGTACATGGAACAGCTAGTGAGAATGCCGGAGCGCGGCGGAATAGTCAGCGGGGAGGCGTCATGGCGAATCTGTACCTTATCGAGAAAATTGCGCCCTGCATTGCCGCTGACGATGAGCTCAAAATTCAGCCGCTGCAGACGCGGCGAGAGGGTGTAGTTAACTTGGTGCGGCGTCAGAAAAACGCGCCCGCGGGAATCGATGCTAATCGTATTCGGCAGTTTGAGATCGTTGGCTTTGATCGCGGCCCAGATCTCAGCGCTCGAAAGTTTAGCAGCCGCCGGCGCGTAGAAAAGTCGGCCGACCGGTGATCCGGGTCGAAGAAGTTTTTTCCAATAGGCGGCGTTGGGGAAGTTGGCGTCGTAAATAAAAGCGTCGGCGAATAACAAGAGGCGATGACCGTCGACGGTGGGCGGTCCTTGGAGATGCATCTCAATTCCGATGCGGGCGAGTGAGCTGCGTTCGGTGAAATGGAGGTCCGCCAGGTGCGCCTGCAGAAATTCCATTTCAGTAAGGTTGCGCGGCCAGAAGACGAGGGTCAGGGCAACTTTGTCGCCGCCGCGGTTCTTAACCGTGAGGATCTGGCCATCCGTACTGTGCCAGAATTGGTTTTCGTTCATGGGATTGGCTATCTTTAAGGAGGGAGCGCTGACTGACAAGCTTGCGCTGGCGTGGTTCCAGTCGTGATTTTTCTAGCCAAAGGGGTTGATTTTTAACTGAGGTTCTCCAAGTTCCCACGTTTTTAACGGCACAAAATCACTTGGGCCGTTTCTCAACCGAGTTTACCCATACGATATGAAATTCCCATCCAAGCTCACGGCCGCTCTCTTCGGCCTCGTTCTCCTTAACGCTGCTTCTGCGGAAGATGCGGTTAAATTTAACGTTCCCGGCGTGGCCGCCGGTGCCACCGCCGCGGCTAAACCAGCGGCCCCCAAGTTCACCGAGGCGCAAATTGCCGAGGCTTATGGTTGGTACATGGGCGGACAAATGGGCTTGCGCCAAATGGAATTCACGCAAGCGCAAGTCGAAGCTATGGCGCGCGGCATGATTGGGGCAGCTGCTGGCGGTCAGCCATCTTTTGATGCAAAAGCCATCGGACCTGAGGTCGAAGCTTTCTTGGGCAAGAAAAACGAAGCCTTCATGACCAAATTGCGCTACCAAAATATGGCGGCGAGCACGGCCTTCTTTGAGCAACTTAAGGAAAATAAAAACGTCGTCTCTCTTTCGAGCGGGCTGCGTTATGAAATCGTGAAGGCTGGTACGGGAGCCGTTCCTCAGCCTGGTCAGTTGCTGAGCATGCATTATACGGGCGCGCTGGTTTCGGGCCAGATTTTCGACAATACGCGTGAACGTGGTCAACCGGCCGAGCTGGTGCTGCAGGACGGCGTGGTGATTCCTGGTATGTTCGAGGGCCTGCAGAAGATTGGCGTCGGTGGCACCATCAAGCTCTACATTCCACCCTCGCTCGCTTACGGCGATCAGGGCAGCCAAGTAATTCCTCCGGGCGCGACACTTATCTTCGAGATCGAAGTCTTAAGCGCCAAGGAAGGACCGAAGGTACCTGCTCCAGCCGCTAAATAAGCCGGCGCGAGTTAAATTAATTTTGCCGGCAAAGCGCTTCCCGCCAGGGAGGCGCTTTTTATTGTTTGGCTGAAGCGTCGGCTGGGCTGAGGACAGCGCGTAATTCAGCCGCGAATTGATCAACAATTTCGGGAGTGGTGGCCCACGAACACATCAGGCGATAACCATTTTCTCCGATGAAACGATAAAAGTGCCAGCCACGGGCCCACATCGTTTCAGCGGCCGCGGCGGGTAGTTCGACAAAGAGACCGTTCACAGCAGGCTCGGTGATGAATTTTAATTGCGGCAGTGGGCGCAACGCGGCGGCAAGACGCTGCGTCATCGCGTTGGCGTGCGCCGCGTGCTTGAGCCAAGCGCCCGTCTCGAGCATGCCGACCCATTGCGCGCTAGCGAAGCGCTGCTTGGAAGCGAGCTGGGCCGCTTGTTTCACGCGGTAGTTGAATTCACGGGCCAGCTCATGATTAAAGAAGACGACGGCTTCGGTGCTGTTCATGCCATTTTTAGTCCCGCCGAAACTGAGGACATCCACCCCCGCCCGCCAGGTGAAGTCGGCTGGACTGATGCCGCGTGTCGCTAAGGCCGCGGCGGCGTTGGCGAAGCGGGCGCCGTCCATTTGCAGGGTTAGCTGGTGTTTTTTGGCTAGGGCACTGAGCGCCCTGACTTCGTCAGGGTGATAAAGTGTGCCCCACTCAGTGGACTGTGTGAGCGAAAGTGCGCCGGCCTTGGAGAAGTGCACATCGGTGCGTTTGAGCGCTGCCCGTTCGACATCAGCCGGCAGTAATTTTCCGTGGGGTCCAGCGACAGAAATAATTTTGACCCCGCCAGTAAAGAATTCCGGCGCCGCGCATTCATCGTTATCTAAATGAGAATATTGATGACAGATGACGCTATGGTAACTGCGACATAAGGCGGCGAGCGCTAGGGCATTGGCGGCGGTCCCGTTAAAGATAAAATGAATATCGCAGTTGGTTTCAAAAATATCGCGGATGAGGATTTTTGCTCGCTGCGTCCAGTCATCCTGCCCGTAGGAAGGTGCCGCTCCCTGATTGGCCGCATTAAAAGCGCTGAGGGCTTCCGGCGTAATCCCCGCCGTATTGTCGCTAGCGAAACTATAATCGTGGTGAACTACATTATCAGGGGAGGACATGGCCTCACAGAATGGAATTATTATCTGGCCTTGAACAGGGTGAATTTATTCAGGGCCGGCGCGGTGATGGACGAGCAGCGGGCGCTGGCGCAGCCGTCGGGGCCCTTAACCCGTTCTTGCGCCCGTGACTTTCGCGGTGTTCGTTAGGTTCGACGAATGACTGTTCCAGATCTCAATCTCTACCTCGTGGGGTTTATGGGTACGGGTAAAAGTACCATTGGCCGATTGCTGGCGCGGCAGCTCAATTTTCAATTTCTCGACAGCGATCACGAAATCGAGCGGACGCAAGGCAAGGCGGTGACGCAGATTTTTGCGGAGGAAGGGGAGGCTAAATTTCGTGAACTCGAACTGGCTTTTATTGAGCACGGTCATCCGGCGCAGGGTTGCATTGTCGCCTGTGGCGGTGGCTTGGTGGTGCCTCCAGGGCGCCGGGAATTGCTGAAGAGTCGCGGAGTGGTGATTTGTTTGCACGCGTCGGTTGAGACTATTCTGGAACGAACTTTGCACGCCAACCACCGCCCGCTGCTGCAAGTGGCGGATCCGGCGGAACGGGTGCGCACGCTTTATGCCCAGCGCGAAGCAATTTACCGTGGAACCGGGACCATGGTGTTGACCGATCATCGGTCCATGAAGGAAATCGCGGCCCACGTCCTACGGGTTTATCGGCAAGAAGCTCAGTCGACAAAATCATGACCGCGAGTGCGGGCGCAGCGTTAACCGGTGAGCGCCGCGAGTTGCTGCGTCGCCGATTGCAGGCTTTGGGTTTTGATGAAGTGCGTTTTGCGGCGGTGACATCGGTCGCTCGCGCCGGGCTGGCGCCATGGTTAAATCAAGGGCTGCAGGCGGACATGGCGTGGATGGAGCTAACCAAAGAAAAACGGCTCAATCCTGATCTCGTCTTAGCGGGGGCGCGCACCGTTATTATTTTGGGCGTGAATTACGGGTCGCCCGCTGAGCGGCCAGCGCTCGCGGCCGCCGCGGGTGAAACGGGGAAGCCTGCGCACGCTCCCGTTTGGGCGCGTTATGCGCTGCACGCTGATTATCACGATACGATCAAGCCAGGGCTAGCCGCGGCTGGGCGAGTGCTCGAGGAGCTGGGCGGACTGGTCGCGACCGATTATCGTTACTATGTCGATACGGGGCCTGTGTTGGAACGTGGCTGGGCCGCGCGCAGCGGTTTGGGTTTTCGCGGAAAAAATGCTATGCTGATCTCCAAGCAGCACGGTAATTGGCTTTTGCTCGCTTCGATCCTGACGCGTTGGGAAATTACGGCTGATGAGCCACTCCGCAAAAAATTGCCAACGCCTGACCAACTCGAGCCGACCGGTTTGCTGTGCGGCAAATGTACGCGTTGCCTCGATGCGTGTCCGACGGACGCTTTTTCTCAACCAGGGGTCGTCGATGCGCGCCGTTGCATTTCCTATCACACGATTGAAAATAAGGGAATTATTCCGCGCGAATTACGGCGCGGGATTGGCGCACGCATTTATGGCTGTGATGTTTGCTTAGAGGTTTGTCCGTGGAACCGTTTCGCTCAGGCTAGTCGGCGGATGTTGCTCAGCGCGCGCGGGGATATTGCCGAACTCGATCTAGGGGAGATTCTCGCCCTCACCCCACTGCGTTTTGCCGAGATTTTTAAAGGCACCGCCATCAAGCGACTCAAGCTGGTTGGTCTACTGCGTAATGCCTGCATCGTGGCAGCTAATACGGGCGCGGCTGATTTATTGCCGACACTTCAGCAACTCGCCGAGCAGGCTTCACCGATCGTTCGCGCTCATGCGGTGTGGGCCGTGCAACAATTGGCCGGGGCGGCCTCAGCGCAGACAAGGCTCGCAGGCGCTCGATCGCGTGAAACCGATCCCCTGGTTTTGGCGGAATATGAGCAGGGCGCCGGTGACTTGGCCGCGCATGGCTAAACTTAAGCTGCGGGCGGAAAGTAAGCGCGCATTTTTTCGGTAAAGAGCGCCGGCGGACGGACGGGCCCGCCGGCTTTATTAATGAAGCCATGGACGGTGAAGCCGGTGACGAGGAGGTCGTCCCCTCGACGGATTTCGTAATCAAGCCT
>SXZN01000269.1 GCA_005787865.1 Opitutaceae bacterium
GCCAGCGGATCAGAGATCGCGACCCGCAAGCGCCCCTGAGCGTGCGCAAAGGGCATGACATGGTGTTCCAGGACAAATGAGCGGGGCAGCGCCGTGAGCACCTCCGCCGAAATTTCCAATCCCGCCAGCAGGATCGAAGGCAGGCCATCATTTTCAACGACAGGTGAAGGGCGGGCCGCTTCCCCAAGCCCACTCTCACTCAAGCTAACGGGCACGCGCGCTGGACTCAAAAGCTCCGCCCGGTGGCCGTTTTGTATCCCAGAGTCGTCGGCCGTAATCACAAATTCTAGCGACGAGTTTTAACGATTTAGGCTCATCAAAAATTCCGCATTAGTCTTAGTTTTTTTCAAACGCTGAATCAACATATCCAATGAGTCGGCGGCGGGAACCCCTTGCATCGCGCGCCGCAACGCGTAAACGCGCAGCAATTCCTCCGGGTGATAGATCAGCTCTTCTTTGCGCGTCCCACTCTTATCAATATTAATGGCGGGAAAAATACGCTTGTTGACCAAATCACGGTCGAGATGGAGCTCCATGTTACCAGTGCCTTTGAATTCCTCGAAGATAATTTCATCCATGCGACTGCCGGTATCGACCAAAGCGGTGCCAAGAATCGTCAAACTACCCGCGCCTTCAATATTACGGGCTGAACCAAAAAAACGCTTAGGTTTTTGCAGAGCGTTGGCCTCCAAACCACCGGACATAATTTTCCCACTATTCCCGGCGAGGGCGTTGTACGCTCGCGCGAGCCGTGTAATGGAGTCAAGCAAGATGACTACTTGATCGCCCTGCTCCACCAGGCGCCGAGCCTTTTCGATCACCATTTCAGCGCAATGCACGTGGCTTTCGGGTGTCTCATCAAAAGTTGAACTCACAACCTCGCCTTTGCAGTGACGTTTGAAGTCAGTGACTTCTTCGGGGCGTTCATCCACGAGTAAGATAATCAACTTCGTTTCAGGCGAATTCGCCGCAATCGAGTTGGCCATATTCTGCATGAGGATGGTCTTGCCTGTCCGCGGGGGAGCGACAATGAGGCCACGTTGGCCGAAGCCAACTGGGGTGACGATATCCACCATGCGCATCGAAACATCTTTAGCCCCTTCCTGCTCTAGCATAATACGCTTGAGCGGATAATAGGGCGTGAGTTCCTCAAAGGGCTGGATTTTGGAAATGTCCGCGGGCTTGCCGCCCATCACGCTGCGAATGGCGACCACCGCCGGACAACGATCGTTGCCTTGGGGAGCTTGCAGTTGAACTTCGACGGCGTGGCCACGCTTTAACCCAAATTCACGCACAAAAATCTCGGGGAGATAGGCGTCCTCCGGATAGAGCCGATAATTAACATCTTCGTGCACGACGAAGCTGCCGCGATCATTCATGTCGATATAACCACGATCGTACAGCGGATGCTTTTGCTCAATCGTAGCAGCAAAAATCTGCGTAATCAGCTGACGGCGATTGGGTGCGCCCTCAAACTTGATCTCCATTTTTTTGGCAAAGGCCGTCAGCTCAGCTAAGTTGAGCCCATAGAGCTCGTTCAGCCAGATCGGGTCCGCCTGGCGGCTGGAAATTTCGTCGGCGAGTTGCGCCACAGCCACGAGGCTCTGAAAGCGGGCAGGATCTGGGAGGTCGCCATAATGAACGACCTCTGGGGGCGGGGCAGACTGCGGCGGATATTTAGGTGCCGGCTGAAAATTAGGGTTCCCCCACTTGCCGCCACCGCGAAATTGTTTTCCGCCGCGACCGCGGCGGCCAAACTTGCCGCCACCTGGCTGCTGATAGTGACCACCCTGACCTTCCCCGTAGTTGTCGTGCCCAGCGGGGGCAGTCGCATCCACGGGCATCGCCGAGCCGGGACTAGGACTGACGGGTTCGGCGCGCGCAACGGGGACTGGCGCCGGCACAGGCGCGATTTCCCGAACGATGGCAACCTCGGGCGCGGGCGCGACTGACGACTCGAGCATTGCCTTGGCCGCGGAGGCTGATTTCGCCGAGCGGGACTCGCCCTTGGCCGTGGGAATCTTCACCACTTTTTTAGTAGTGCGGTAAAGCCGAGAGCGCACTGGGCGCTTACTTTTGGCTGAATCACTCTGGGGATTATCAGCTGAGGCGGAACTTTCGTCGTCGGATTTAGGAGGGACTTGCATGAGGGCGGCCGGCGGGCCGATCGGTTGGGATTTTCAAAAGACGGTCGGCCAACGCCTCGACTTGTTCACGCAAAAATTCGGTAGTGCCGTCATTAAGGAGAACAAAGTCTGCCAGCTCGCACTTTCGGGCCAGTGGCAGTTGTTTGTTTAAGCGCTGACGGGCGAGTTCTAGGGGGATGCCCTTCTGCTCCAGCCGTCTCAATTGCGAGACCGAGTCTGTGGTAACGCAGATGATGAAATCAAACCAATTCTCTAGGCCTTTTTCAAAGAGTAACGGCACCTCCACAATGAAGGCTTCATCGTGGCTTTGCTCAAAAATCTTCCGCCAGTGGGCCAGTAACAATGGATGGAGCAGTTCCTCGAGCCAGGCCAGAGCCGCCGCATCATTAAACACCACCTCCGCCAATCGAGCACGGCGCACTTGCCCCGCTTCATCCAATATCGTCGAACCAAATTGCTTCGAAATAGCCTGCATGATGGCTTGGTCGGGCAATAAATGCTCCCGGATAACCTGATCAGCATCGAGACGGCGGAAACCGAGTTCAGCAAAAAATGCCGCGGCGGTCGATTTCCCGCACCCCATCCCGCCAGTCAGACCAACGATCGTATTTGTGCTGCTCCACATTCTTTCCAGCGCAGACAATCGGCTTGCCGCCTAGGGTTCAATTCCTATCTGATCTTATTGCAATGGGTTTGCCTCTCACCATCGATACCAAAAATCCGGCCGCCATCGGCATTTTAGTGCAAGGGGCTTTTAATAAAATCGGCGCGCAGAATAGCGCCCCGCTGATCACTCGATTATTTAGGGATGTCACGGCCATGTTTGCTGGCGGTTACCCTGGTTATCAGGCCAACGATCTGCTTTATCACGACTATGAACATACGCTGCAGGTCACTGTATGTTTTATCAAATTATTAGAAGGTCATCATAACACGGGCGACCAGCCACGTTTAACCATCCGCGACTGGGAATTGGCCCTGATGGCCGTACTATTACATGATAGCGGCTACCTTAAAACGAATGATGATCGAATTGGTACCGGCGCAAAATACACCCTCACGCACGAGCTTCGCGGCGGCGACTTCGTTCGTCACTACCTGCCTGACCTAGGAGTCATAGACTCAGAAATAGATGATATTTGCTCAGCCATCGTCTGCACCGGGCCCCAAAGTAAACTCGGGCAAAATATTTTCCAACGCGAAGAAGCCCGTTTACTAGCCAGCTTCCTCGTCACGGCGGACTGCCTCGCCCAAATGAGTGCGGCCGACTACCTCGATAAGTTGCCCATTCTTTTTCTCGAATTCCAAGAAGCTTACGATTTTGAGGAGGTGGCTCCGGCCGATCGCAATTATCGACAACTCGATGAATTATTTGCGGGCACTCCAGATTTTTGGGAAAATTACGTAAGACCTTTGCTGGACAGAGACGCCAGGGGCGTCCATCGCTACTTAACGACAGCGGGCCAACCCAATCTCTATCTGCAGGCAGTCGAAGCCAATATGGCCGAAGTGCGTCGACGCTTACAGCTGAGTGCGGGGCGTAAATAATCCCTTCAGTTTTCTGTCCTATGTTAGCGACCATCTGCTCAGCAGCATTGCTGGGCATCGACGCCGTCCCGGTCCAAGTTGAAGTCAACACGGGTGAAAGCGGCGTGCCTAATTTAATCCTCGTCGGCTTACCCGACGCTGCCGTTAAAGAATCCGAAGACCGCGTATTCTCTGCGCTCAGCAACTCTGGACTCCGCATGCCACGCACGCGGACCACAATCAACCTCGCGCCCGGTGATTTGCGCAAAGAGGGCGCGATCTACGACCTGCCCATCGCACTGGGCATTCTCGTCGCCACCGCCCAATTAGTCTGCGAAAATCTTCCCGGTTTTCTCATCGCTGGTGAACTGAGCCTCTCGGGCGCTACTCGCCCGATCAAGGGTGGCCTCGCCATGGCCGTGCTCGCCCGCGATCAAGGCAAACAGGCTATCCTGCTACCGCCTGGCGCCGCCCAAGAAGCTGCCCTCGTCAAGGGAATCGATGTCTACCAAATAACTTCCCTCGATCAGGCTCATCGTTTTCTCGGTGGTCTGCTTAAGTTGGCACCTCTGGCGGCCCCGCAATCAGCGGTGCGCTCGACTACCCGCAGCGACCATGAACCGGATTTCGCCGATATTAAGGGGCAGCATGCCGTGCGCCGCGCCGTCGAGGTTGCGGTCGCCGGTGGTCATAATCTCATCATGATAGGGCCGCCAGGCTCGGGGAAGTCCATGATCGCAAAGCGTATCCCGGGAATCATGCCAGCACCGACCTTGGATGAGTACTTAGATATTCTGCGCATTCATTCCGCCGCGGGCCAAACGATCCAAGGCAGCGTCCCCTTCCTCCAGCGTCCAGCCCGCGCCCCCCACCACACCATCTCCGACGTAGGGCTCCTGGGGGGCGGGGCTATTCCCGGTCCGGGCGAAATTTCCCTCGCCCATCATGGGATTTTATTTCTCGACGAACTGCCCGAGTTTAAACGCTCTGCGCTCGAGGTCCTGCGCCAACCGCTCGAAGACGGTCACGTGACGATCTCGCGGAGTGCTGGCAAAATTACCTTACCTTGTCACTTCATGCTCGTCGCCGCGATGAACCCCTGCCC
>SXZN01000270.1 GCA_005787865.1 Opitutaceae bacterium
CGCGCACCCTCAGAGATTGGTTTTGCATTCACCCGCAGCACGACCTGTTTACCGACGGTACCGATGAGCGCGGAGTAGAGGTTGGCGATTTCGCTAACGGGGCGGCCATTTACGGCGAGGATGTAGTCGCCCACGCTAACGTTGACGCCGAGCTCGGTGAGCGGGGAGCGGGTCTTGGTCTGCCAGTTCTCGCCGGGGAGGATCCGGTCAATGCGGTAGGCCCGGCTCGCGGGATCACGCGACACCTGAGCGCCGAGCAACCCGGTTCTGATTTTAGGCGTGTCGGGCCGATCGCCGGTCCCGACGTAGGCGTGACCGATGTGCAACTCGGCAATCATCTCGCCGATAACGTAGGTGAGGTCATTGCGCGTGGTGACAGTAGCCGCCAGAGGGGCGTATTTTTTGCGCTGCGCGGGCCAGTCGACGCCGTGCATGTTAGGGGCGTAAAAGAAATCACGCATCTGGCGCCAGCTTTCATCAAAAATCTGTTGCCACTCCGCTTGACGATCGAGCCGCAGTTCTAAACCACTCAGGTCGAGTTTAGCGTCGGGCTTGAGTTCCAATTTACCGTTGGGGGTATCGACGATGGAATAGTCACGACCGCTGCGCACGAGAGCCTTTTTGCCGTTAGCGCTGATGGCGAAGTTATCGAAATTACCGATCTCCGTTTCTTTGCGCTCTTTCAGATCGTAGACCGCAATCACGCTGCGGCTCCGGCTACCGCCGCCAAAACCTTCCCCGCCCCCGCCCCCGCTCACCGGTGCACCGGGTACGCGGCGATAGTAGACCTTATCACCGAGCATGGTGATGTTCGCGTAATTGGAGGCCGCGATCGGTAAACTGATGATACGTCCGGTCAGGCCGTCGGCGTCGACTTTGACGGTCACAATTTTCTTGGCCGCCGGTTTCTTGTCCTTGTCGGCCTCAGGTTTGACCTCGCCCTCTTTTTTATCAGCCGCCTCGTCCTTAGCGATGGCGACTTCATCGCTCTTGGGGGCGAAAGGTGAAAGCGTTTTTTTGGCGAGGGCTACCAGGTAGATTCGCTCCATGTTTTGGTAGGCATGGTTCCATTCCGTGTCGGAATAGATCGGGTTAAAATCACGGGCTGACGCGAACAGCAGCCACTGGCCATCGTTACTAAAAGTAGGCTGACTCACCTCATACCAGCCATCCGTAGCGGCGATACTTTTGCCTTCGGTTAAGCTGTAGAGCATCGCGGTGCTCGGGGTATCGGCCGCGGAGCGTACCCAGGTGATCCACTGGGAGTCGGGAGCCCAAGCATAGTCGCGGATGGGGGCGGTCGCATTTTCAGCGACTACCGTGATGGCCTTGGTCTCGACGTCCACGTAGCGCAGGCGTTGATTCCGGTCGCCCCAGAGTAGTTTCTTCGAATCCGGCGACCAGGCTAGGTTGAAGTAATAGGTGTCACCGTTGGTGGTGAGTTGGACGGGCGCGCTTTGGCTATCCTGCGCGCAGACATAAATTTCAAACTCCCCGCTAGCGTCGGAGAAGTAGGCGATCGATTTACCGTTGGGCGACCACACGGCATCGCGTTCATGCACGCCATTGGTTTGGGTGAGATTACGCACCGCTCCATCCTTGGCGGGAGCGGTAAACACATCACCGCGGGCGACAACCGTGGCGCGTTGGCCGTCGGGGGAGAGGTCGATACTCTCAATAAATTTGCTCACGTTAACCAGGGCCGGACGGGCGGCTGCAAAGTCTTCGCGGACCGTGATGGGCACCGCGGCGCATCGGCCGGAGGCGAGCTCGTAGCGCCAGACTTGGCCGGCTTGTTCAAACACGATCGCGCCGGCACCAAGCGAAGGGAATTTTACGTCAAATTCAGCAAAGCGGGTGAGTTGCTTAGTTTGTTTGGAAGAAAGATCGTAGCTGAAAAGGTTGGCGCGACCGGCGCGCTCCGAGACGAAGTAGATTTTTCCGTTCGGGGCCCACATGGGGAAAATATCTTGGGCTGGGTTATTGGTAATATTTTCGGTCACACCGGTTTTTAGATCCATGACCCAAATGTCATCGGCCATGCCACCTTGGTAGCTCTTCCAAGTGCGGAATTCGCGGAAGACGCGATTGTAGGCGATTTTCGTGTCGTCGGGTGAGTAGCTGATAAAGCCACCGCGCGGCACGGGCAGCTGCTGGGGCACCTCACCGTCTAGGCCAACGGTGCAGAGTTCGCCGAGGAAAGGATTATATGAATGCCAGCGAGAACGAAACACGACTTCGGCGGCAGTATTGCGCCAAGTCATGACGATATTATTTGGTCCCATGCGATCGGCGAGATCATCGCGATCGAGGGTGGCGGAAACGGTGAGGCGCTTTGGCGTGCCGCCCGTGGCTGGCATGACGTAGACCTCGGTGTTCCCATCGTACTGTGCGGTGAAAGCCAGTTGCTGGCCATCGGCAGAAAAACGCGGGAAGATCGCGTAGCCCGGTCCGTCGGTGAGGCGACGAGCCGTGCCGCCGACCGCGGGTACGGAGTACAGCTGGCCGGCATACGAAAAGGTTATTTCCGTGCCGTTGGTGGCGGGGAAGCGCAGGAGGCGGGTTGCGGACTCGTCGGTATTTTGAGCGAACAAGCGGCTGGCGCAGAGGGCCAGCAGCACAAGCGGGCGAAGATATTTTAGCATGTTACCAACGCTAAGCCGCGCCGGCGACGACGCAATACTCAGCGTGACGAGCGGTCTAAAAAACGTGATAACCGACGTTAAACCCCGCCGGTGAAATGACCACCCCGGCGAGGTCGAAGGGCGGTTGCCCGCTTATACTGATTCGAGCAACTTGTAGAGGCGGGCGACCATGGGCGTCGCGTCTTCCAGCATGCCGGCGGAAATGAGGGCGTTATCGAGGATTTGTTCCGCGACAAGCTTGGCCTTCTCGGGCGCCGCGGTGTGCGTTGCAAAGAGCCGCTTCATCACCGCGGAGCGCGGATTGATTTCGAGATTTACGCGCTGCGGC
>SXZN01000271.1 GCA_005787865.1 Opitutaceae bacterium
AAATGCCACAGGCCGTAAGCCACCATCAGCAGCGTGCACCCCGTGAGCGCGAAAAATTGCGTCGGGGCGCTCCACCCGAGCATCGCTTCGCTCGCCACCAGCCAATAAAGTCCACTCACCCCGAGGCCCGCCAAACTATCGAGCAAGCTAACCCCAGCTAAAATCCGCCCACGGCGATGAGGGCCCGCGTGATTCTGAATAAAGGCGTAGAGTGGAACTAAAAAAAGTCCGCTCGCAAACCCGGCCAAAATTAGCAGGCCGGTAAATAGTCCCGTGCCGGGCGGCGTAAAACCCAAGCCCAGCAAAGCCCCGGCCAACAAGCTTCCGCCGAGTGGAGCTAAGCCGAGTTCAACGCCACGCCGGGAAAAAAGTCCGGCAAATAAATTCCCCCCAAGCGTCCCCACCCCCAGCATCAAAAGCATTCCGCTAGAAATGGCCCCTGTCCGCGCTTCTCCCGCCGTCATTTCGTAAGCAACTTGCGGCAGCAGTACCCCAATGAATCCACCGATCCCGTAAAAGAAACAAATCCCCAGCGTCGCTCGCCACAAGGGCCGATCGCCGTGCACTTCCGCCGTGAGTGCTAAATGCTGCACCAACAAGCGCCAAGTAAACGGCGTCTGCGTTTGCGCGGGGGTCGGTTGGGCCAATTGAAAAATCCCCCACGCGACCCCAGCGAGAAACCAGAGCACGACACTAACCAGCCGCGCGGCCCGCCACGGATCGGCGCCGAGGCTCAGCCAGTGGGAAAATAGCCAGCCCCCCGCAAAGGAGCCCACCAAGACCGCCGTCACGGCGCTCATCTCCATGTAGCCGACATAGCGCGACAGCTTCTCCGGCCCGACGTATTCGAGCAAAATGCCGCGCTTGGCGGGCGCCAGAATCGCCGTTTGAACCGACAAGAGAAAAAAAGCCGCCAGCACGACCCAGAATAATTTAAGCCAGAGCGCGCCGACGACTAGACCCATGGCGACGACTTGCAGCACAAGTGCGGCATTAATGACAGTGCGCTTGGAGAAACGATCAGCCAACCAGCCGCAGAACGGGCCCAAAAAAATGTAAGGAGAAATCAGCAAGGCCGCGATCAACGCGATGAGCGACTTGGGGTCAGTGCCCGCCTGCCGCGCCAACTGCTGGGCGAGCGCGATGAGCATAAATTTTGCGGCACAATCATTGAACGTGATTTGCGCCTGCGCCCCAATGAGCGCCGCCAAAGAAATGCGTGGGAACTTCATGCGGGGTAAACAACTCAACTCTGCAAGCGAGGCCGTCGTGGGCAAGCCCATCCTTTCGCGCGAGCCCTTCAGCAGCTTGACTCCGCACGCCAGCTCCGCAAGTCGCGAGCGAGCGAACCGAAGCCTTGAGGAAAATCATGCTCCAGTCGGCGAACATCACCCTGATGCCGGGTAACTTCCTGGACCGCGCGTTTAATCTCATGAGGTAAAGTAGGGCGCTCGGTGCCATAAACCCGCCATTTTAATTCGCTGCGGCTGTACGGCACGCGACCAGCCGCTTGGCCCTGCGTCCAGGCCGCCTCCGTGATCGATGTGTCGCGTCCACACAAATACCAAGCTTCCATGGCCGGAACTGCTAAGCCCACGGCGCGCAATACCCGCTCGCGCCGGACCTGCGGATGAGCGGTATTGGCGGGAGTTGGGTGAGCTGTATTGAGGGGAAGATTTTTTAAAGTCCGCCGAAAAACCGTACGCAAGCGGCAGATGCGACAGCCGGGGTGATGATAAGCGGGCGCCTCGTGCTGGGGCGTATGCACCACCGAACTATCGGAATCGACGACGACAATCAAGCCATCGGCTTCCGTATTAAAATGCAGATGACGCAAGATTGCGGGGAGCACCTGTTCCACCGACGGCCAGCCGCGGGCCCGCAAGGTGGGTTGCACTCGAGTGAATGGGGCGCCGAGGACATAACCCACTAAAACGCTGAGGGCAGCCTCATCGGCCGGCGATTCACTGAGCAGCGCGAGCTTCATAGCTTGGGGAGCTCGCATACCTTAATCGCCTGGGATGCCGCCCAGAATCCCGCTGTACCATAAGTCACCGAGATTAGTTTCGCGCATTAATTCAAGCACGTCGGGGCGATCGGTTAAGCGCTCAAAGGACGCGGCGTTCCCTTGTTTGTGCGCCAAGACGATTTCGGAGGGATGATCGCGGAATAAATCCAATAAATAAGGTGCATGCGTGGTCGCGACTACCTGCACCACTGGTCGAGGCGTCTCGGTTGCCACCGGATAGCTCAGTCGATAAAGGGCGTCACGAACTTCGCGCAGCAGGCGAGGATGCACACCGCGATCAGCTTCTTCGAGACACACCAAGGTCGGCGGCTGGGGGTCATGCGCGAGGGTCAAGATGGCGAGTAGATAAAGCGTCCCTTGGGATAAATTTTCGCAACTGAGGCGCTCGGGACTATCGCGAAGCGCAGCCCGCAGCTCAACGTGCCCCTCGCCCACCCCACGAAAATCAAATCCAGAAAACTCGGGCATGATGCGGCAAAAATCTGTCACCAGATGAGCGAAGGCGACGGGAGCTTGCTGGGCTCGCTGCGCCAAAACCGCCGCAAGGTTGCTGGCATTAGCGGCCAGTTCGGTCCCGGCCGAGCGCAACCCCGGCGCACCCATCGCCTGATGATCTAGTAAGTAAGCCCGAATCCCTTGCAGTTGGGTACGCAACTCGGCCCACTGCCCTGCCCCCGCTAACCCTGGGGGATGATCCACCCGTAGCCGATGACAGCTCAGTTCATCGGCCTGACAGCCGAGGGTTACGCGGACGTTTTGAAATGGGGGGTGAAAATGAAATTCAATCTGCGGGCCATTTAAAAATGCCAACGCACTCGTTGGGCCGGGAGCCGTCGCTTGACCCGCGAGGTACCGGAGGCGCAGCAGCGCCTCAATCAAGCTCGTCTTGCCGCTGCCACTGGGGCCGATCAAAAGATTGAAGGGCTCTAAGCGAACCGCCGTCGAGCGGAGCGCTTTAAAATTCTTAAAATGCACCGCCGAAATCATGAGCCACAGGCTGCCAGAAGTGCAGGCCAACCACAAGCAGTCTCGCACGTCAGCCCGAGGTTACGCCGACTGGACAACCACTAAATCATCGGGATGCAAGCTGCAGTAAACTCGTTCGCCTTCATGATAGGCTTCGTTCATCGCACTTTCGTTGGCCACCAGTGCATGGAGTCGGGTGCCCTGATCGGTGACGAGCCACAGTTGATCCGTCGCCCCTTGAAAAATCTCCTCCTGAATGCGGGCCGAAAAAACATTCTCTGCTTCAATCGGGCGTTTCGAAATATGAATTTTTTCCGGCCGGATAGAAATCAAGGCCGTCTGAGTCGCGGCGGGGAGCTCAGCGGCACTGACGGTTAATTCCAGTCCGTCATCGAGCCGCACCCGCGCCGTCGTCGCATGGCGACTCAGCACAGTGACGCTGAGTAAATTAGCCTGTCCGATGAAATCCGCGGCGAACGGCGTCCGTGGCTTGTGATAAATCTCACTCGCATCGCCCAACTGCTCAATCCGGCCGTGATTAATAATGGCAATCCGATCGCTCATGGTAAGCGCCTCTTCCTGATCATGTGTTACAAAAACAAACGTCAGGCCCAGCCGGCGCTGGAGATGTTTGAGCTCGAGCTGCATGGCGTGACGCAATTTAGCGTCGAGGGCGGAAAGCGGTTCATCCAATAATAATACTTGGGGGCGGCACACAATGGCGCGCGCCAAGGCGACGCGTTGCCGTTGCCCGCCGGATAATTGATGCGGGAAACGGTCCGCCATCGGCTCGAGCGAAACCGTGGCCAGGGCCTCGCGAATCCGCTCGGCGGCGGCGGCGGCGGGGACCTGTTGCATCCGCAGACCAAAGCCGACATTTTCGCGCACGGTTAAATGCGGAAAGAGCGCGTAGCTCTGAAAAACTTGGTTCACACTGCGCCGATAAGGCGGCAGGTGCGATACATCCTCGCCCGCGAGCAAAATACTGCCCGCATCAGGAGTTTCAAAACCGGCCAACAAGCGCAGCAGCGTCGTTTTACCACAACCGGACGGCCCGAGTAAGGTGATAAATTCACCCTCGCGCACCGAAAGCGAAATATCATTAACCGCCGTGAAACTGCCGAATCGTTTGGTCACACCGCGGATCTCAATCATGCTATGGGCGGAAGCGCTCATGATTCGGGCCGCGCATGACGGCTTTGGAGAATTCCGTACGTGATCGCAAACATCAGCATAAAAACCACCCCCAAGGCCGCGCCAAAGGGCCAATCACGGGCTTGCAGAAATTGATTTTGAATCACGTTGCCAATCATGGGGACTTTGGCGCCTCCCATCAAGTCAGTGATCGCGAACATCCCAATCGCCGGCACGAAAACGAGGAGCGTGCCCGCCGCGATCCCCGGCATCGTCAGTGGCACGATCACCGCCGAGAAAGCTCGGAGGGGTCCAGCGCCGAGATCGTAGGCCGCTTCGATGAGTGCATTGTCTAGCTTTTCCGCGCTCCCGTAGATCGGCAAAATCATGAAGGGCAAATAAGCGTAAACGAGTCCGATCACTACGGCGGTGGGCGTGTAGAGCAGACTCAAGGGGCCAGTCGTCACGTGCATCGACTGCAGGAGGCCGTTCAGCAATCCCTCCTGTTTTAGTATAGTAATCCACGCATACGTGCGGATCAGAAAGCTCGTCCAAAAAGGAACCATGACTAACAACAAGAGCCGATTGCGTCGTTCCTCCGTGGCGCGAGCAATATAATAGGCCACCGGATAGCCCACGACGACGCAGATGATCGTTGTCAAGCCGGCGTAGCCTATCGACCGGGCGAAGATCAATAGATACACTGGGTCGAGGACGCGCTGGTAATTTTCCCAGGTAAAATGAAAGATTACTCCCCCCACCTCATCGCGCTCGCAAAAGCTATAAACAAATAAAATCGCGGTCGGCATGATCACAAATAACAGCAACCAAGCAACCATCGGCGTAATCAGCGCCCAAGCGCGCCAACCGGGCCGGCGACGATCGCCGAGGGCTAGCGGCGGGGAAATTTGGGCGGCCAGCATAAACAGCTTAAGCAGCGGCGCTCCGGCCAGTCGCCGCTACCCCAATCGACCGAATCTGCAATGCCCGCCAAGGCCGGTGAAGTAATGCGGGCGATCTCATTGGGCGCTTTTAAGATCCGTGACCAATTTATCGATCTCGGCCGCGGCTTTGCCGATATCCCGAAAAGTCTCGAGTTTGCCGCTCGCGGGATAGCTCGCGGGATTAGCCAGTTGGTCGGCGGTCAACAACTGCCGAGCAGCT
>SXZN01000272.1 GCA_005787865.1 Opitutaceae bacterium
ACCGTTTTTTTAATATCGGTAGCTTTTACTGGATCGTAGCGCTGCCCACTTGGATTGCGCAGTTTGTTTTTTTAGGAATTTGGAACCCCGTTAAACTTTTTAAGCAGGCTCCGGTGGGGAAAAATTCATGAGACCGCTTGGCCTTGGGCGAGTTGGATGAAAAACCCGATCTGGCCAAGGCGTTTGAGCTTCTCTCCAAAACGAGTAACAACTGAATCATTCGGGAAATTTTTATTGATGGTGATCGCTTGGAGGGGGCGCCCTAGCCGCCACCGCGAGGTAGCTGGCTTAAACGTTGAGCGAGTGAATACATCCGTGACATATTTCTTGCAGGAATGTGATATTTGAACACTTAATAAAACGTATATGAGCGACCACGATCACGAGGAACCGGAAACCAAAGAAGGCATTGAACTTATCTTGGCGACGAAGCCTTTCGCCCAAGATAATCCAGTGCGTAGTTGGTGGGTTATTTTATCCACCGCGCTGCTCATTCTCGCCGCCTTGGCGGGAACGGTCTGGAACCTCAATCTAGGTCTGCAATTGGTCTGTAGTGTCGTTGCTGGTCTGCTGATGACCCGCTTTTTCGTCATTTATCATGACCAACAGCATTATGCGATTTTGCCGCGCTCCAAACTAGCGGAAGGCTTGATGCGGATTTATGGGATTTTGGCGCTCAGTCCGAGCAGCGTCTGGCGCAGTTCCCACAATCACCATCACAATCATAATTCGAAGCTGCGGGGCTCTCACATCGGATCGTATCCGATTATGACGACGGCGCAGTTTAAGAAAAGTTCGCGGACTAAGCGTTTCGGTTATTTATTTATCCGGCATCCGCTGACCATTATGTTTGGCTACCTTTTCATGTTTTTCCACGGGATGTGCATCAAGCCTTTCATTAATCATCCCCTCAAACATTTCGACTGCTTCTTGGCGATGGTGGTCCATTTTTCCATCAGCACCGTGCTCCTCATTTTCGGCGGCTGGCAGATGCTGGTGCTGACCCAGATCGTGCCTCATTTTGTGATGCACGGCATCGGCGCTTATTTCTTCTACGCTCAGCATAATTTCCCTGGCGTCTCGTTTACCGACAAAGATGGTTGGACCTACGAGAAAGCGGCGCTGGAGTCATCGAGCATGATGTACACCGGTCGGATTATGGCCTGGTTTACGGCTAATATTGGTTACCATCACATTCATCATTTAAATTCCCGCATACCTTTTTACCGCCTACCGGAGGTGCTCAAAGCGATTCCCGAATTGCAATTGCCGAAGACGACCTCGTTGTGGCCGACGGATATTATACGCTGTCTGCGTCTGAAGGTTTGGGATGTTGAAGCCCAAAAAATGGTCGGTGTGCGCGGCTTATAAGCGCATTTATCTCAGCCATGAATTTCACGGCTGCGCAGATTGCGACTCAGGTTCAAGGTGAGGTAATCGGTGATGGCTCGATTATCTTGTCGGGTTTAGCTGCGGCGGCTGGGGCTAAGGTTGGCGAGATAACTTTTGCGGAAAGGGATAGTTATTTCGAGGCCGCGGAAGCCAGTGCGGCTTCGGCCATCTTGGTGGCGGGGGCGTTTACTTCTACGACCAAAGTAATCATTCGAGTGCGCAATGCCCGCGTCGCGGCGGCGCAAGTGCTCGAGCTTTTTTCCCCAACGGCGCAATACGCCCCGGCGATTCACTCCAGTGCTCTGGTTGACCCTACGGCTAAGATAAATCCGACGGCGCATATCGGTCCTAATTGCGTCATCGCCGCCGGCACAATCATTGGAGCGCGGGTGGTGTTAGTCGGCGGCAACCATCTCGGCCGTGACTGCCGCGTAGGCGACGACACGCGCTTGTATCCCCACGTCGTACTGTATGCCGGTACGCAACTGGGCCAACGCGTCGCGATTCACGCGGGCACGGTCATTGGTTCCGATGGGTATGGTTATGTTTTTGACCAAGGGCGTCATCTCAAAATCCCCCAAGTCGGTAACGTAATCATTCACGATGATGTAGAGATTGGGACTAATTGCACCATAGACCGAGCGGCGCTCGACTCCACCATAATTGGTGAAGGCTGCAAAATAGATAACCTCGTTCACATCGGGCATAACGTGGTTTTTGGTAAGCATTGCTTAATTATGGGCCAATGCGGTTTTGCGGGGAGCACTCACTTTGGTGATTATTGCGTCATTGCTTCGCAGACCGGCGTGGCCGGGCATCTTAAAATTGGCCGCCAAGTTACGGTGGGAGGTAAATCAGGCGTGACGCGGGATGTCGCTGCCGGCGAAACGGTGATGGGATTCCCTGCCGTGCCCGATAAACAGGCCAAGCGCCAGTGGATCGGCATTCAGAAATTGCCGGATATGATCATACGGATGCGGGAATTGGAAAAGCAGGTAGCGGCGCTTACGGCTCGCCTCGGTTAATCGATAGCATAATTAATGTGCGCTCGCCCTGCTGGCGGGTGATGTTCGCCCGTGCCTTACGCAATAATCGGTTGAATATCTCGATTGAATTCGGGATTACGCGGTGGGCTGGCCATCGCTGCGCTACAGACGAATAAGATCAGGCTGGTTACCCCAACTGAGGTGCTCGCGCGGATCAGCATGAGGGGGAATTCAATTTCGGCGGTAAGATCCCACGACTGAATGAGGTGGCGTTTAGGATTTTTTAACGAAGCAGGCTTTGAGAGCCATCGGGCTCCCGTCGATTTTGCAGGAAATTCCATGATCACCTGCTTGCAGCTGGATATTTTTTGCCTTGGTCCCGGCTTTGAGCACTTGGGATCCGCTGCCTAGTTTTAAATCTTTGATCAATGCTAGCGTATCGCCCTCGGTGAGTGGCGTACCATTGGCATCTTTGACGATTCGTGCTCCTTCGATTGGCGCGTCTTTGGGCCATTCATGACCACAGGTCGCGCATTCCCAATGCTCGGGATAACTGATGACATCGGCTAACGTGCAGGCGGGGTAGACCAAATTTTGCATGATTTAAATTGGCGGATTTTGATCGTCCCGCGCAAGCTGCTTTGCCGGTGGTTATTTTTTAACAGTCGTCAATTAAGCGGTAACGGTTGCCCCGAAGCTCGGCCCCAAAATAGGGTGCAACAATACTGCGCTACAGCGGTAAGCGCTAAATGTTCGACGGCTCTTTTTGGGCTCGTCTCGTGAGCCCAGAGATTACTTGATGTTTTTTGTTACTGTTTTGGTTATTTTTACCCCCGTCATGGTTTGGTCACAAATTTATGCTCCGCTCGGCGGAGTGGGCGTATCCGCCTTGGTGGCGACCTTGCCGGTCGTTACGCTGCTAGGCTTGTTGGCTTTCTGGCACGTGGCCGCTCATCGTGCTGCCTTAGCAAGTTTAAGTGTCGCCGCCATCATTGCGATTTTTGTTTATGGCATGCCCGCTTCGTTAGCGTTTGCCGCGATGGGTTACGGCGCAGCCTTTGGTCTTTTTCCGATCGGCTGGATCGTACTCAATGCTATTTTTCTTTATAATCTATCAGTAGAGACTGGCGGTTTTTTAGTGCTGCAACGCCAAGTTGCGGGGGTTTCTAGCGATCGTCGGATTCAAGCGCTGCTCATCGCGTTTAGCTTTGGGGCTTTCATTGAAGGCGCGGCGGGCTTTGGTGCGCCGGTCGCGATTAGTGGGGCTTTGTTAATTGGCTTAGGGTTTCGTCCGCTGGAGGCGGCTAAACTCGCTTTGATCGGCAACACCGCGCCGGTGGCTTTTGGTGCGCTCGGCACGCCTTTGCTTACCTTGGCCAAGATTACCGAGTTGGACGTTAATGCGCTGAGCGCAATGGTGGGACGCCAACTGCCTTTCTTTTCGCTCCTCGTTCCGTTCTGGCTGGTGGCCGCGCAGGTCGGTTGGCGTGGCATGAAAGCGGTGTGGCCGGCTTGTCTGGTCACTGGGGCAAGTTTCGGTCTCATGCAATTTCTAGTGAGTAATTATATTGGGCCTATGTTGGTGGATATTATCGCGGCAATCGTCTCGCTCGCGGCGTTAACTGGCTTGATGCAATTCTGGCAACCAGTACCGTTGCCCGACACGCCCGCGCTCTCCGCCGCTGCCCCGGTAACTGCGCCCGTGGGCGTGGTGTGGCGCGCCTGGCTGCCGTGGTTACTGTTGTGCGCTCTGGTTTTTCTTTGGGGTCTGCCGTTTGTTAAAAGCGCCCTCAATCAACTTTTTTCTCCGGCCTATGCGGTTCCGTGGTTGCATTTAGCGGTCCAAAAAATGCCACCGCTCGCGCCTCGTCCGGAGCTCGAATCGGCTTTGTTTGTGATAAATTTTCTCTCCGCAACCGGGACCGCTTTATTGCTGGCGGGAATTTTGGCGGGTTGGCTACTTGGCTTAGGCCCAAGACAACTGCTGTCGCTTTACGGCCGAACATTTTGGAAAGTACGCTTATCTCTGCTGACGATCGCGCTCATGCTGGCCCTTGGTTTTACGACACGCTATAGCGGGACCGATACAACGATGGGCTTGGCGCTCGCGGGCACGGGGGTTTTCTTTCCTTTTTTCTCTCCCCTCATCGGCTGGCTCGGGGTGGCCCTGACAGGGAGCGATACTTCCTCAAACGTTCTCTTCGGTAATTTACAAAAAGTGACGGCCCAACAACTCGGGCTCTCGCCGATCTTAATGGCGGCAGCCAATAGTTCGGGCGGGGTGATGGGTAAGATGATCGACGCGCAAAGCATCGTCGTGGCGAGTGTCGCGACCGGTGGTTATCCTGACAGCCCAGATGCGGGCACCGTGCTGCGCTCCGTTTTTTGGCACAGCGTCGGCCTTGCCGTGCTGGTCGGTTTGCTCGTCTTTCTGCAGGCTTACGTATGGACTGGGATGATCCCAGGCCATTGAGTTAGCGCGGTGGGTACGCATCACGGAGAATTTGCATGGTGTGCCGTACTCGAACTGGCGAACCAAGTTTTTGGAGGTGAGCGTCCAATTGCGTGAGACAGCCGATGTTGCCTGAGGCTAAAACTTCGGCGCCGGTGGCGATGATGGCCCGAGCTTTTTGCGCACCGAGCCCAGCAGCTATAGCGGGTTGATCCAGATTATAGGTGCCGGCGCTGCCGCAACAAAGATGCGCATCAGGGAGCTCGAGCAGCTCGAGGCCGGGAATGCTGGCGAGCAACGCCCGCGGTTCGGCGCGGACCCCCTGGGCATTGGCGAGGTGGCAGGCGTCGTGGTAGGCGACACGGAGCTTTTTGGGCGAGGAGCCGGTTGGCTGACGCCAGCCGAGCTGGGCGAGAAATAAACTGACGTCTTGGACGCGATGACGGAAAGCTTCGGCGCGGGCTTCATCGGGTGTCCCACTTAGAATTAAATGATATTCGTGCATGGCCGAGCCGCACCCCGCTGCGTTGGTGAGAATAGCATCAACCTCAGTCGGGAAAGCCGCGAGATTGCGCCGCGCAAAAGCTTGGGCCGCCTTACGGTCGCCGGTGTGCCAAGCTAAACCGCCGCAGCAACCTTGCTCACATGGGACCACCACTTCGACGCCCTGCTGCGTCAGGACCGCAATCGTTGCGGTATTGATATCGGGGGCGAGCACCTGCTGAGCGCAACCAGTCAGCAGCGCGACGCGAGCGCGGCGCGGGCCAATCGCCGGAGTTACTTCACCCCATGATTCGGCGGGCGGCAAGGTGGCGGGGATCAAATCTAACATGGGCCTTAGTGCGCGAGGAAGCAGCGGGCGGAGAAAATATAATGCGCGACCGACGATGGCCGCGGCACGGAATCTAGCTGGATACGGAATCGTTTGCGCGGCGAGCCAGCGGCGAAGTCTTTCGATCAACGGTCGCGTAAATTTAGCTTCGGCCTCGGCGCGAAACGGACTGATGAGGTCGCGATAGGGAACCCCGCTCGGGCAAGCGGGTTCGCAAGCGAGACAACCGAGGCAGCGATCGACGTGCGGTTGCGCGGCTACCCAGGGGAGCGTGTCTTCTAAAACTTCTTTCATTAGAACGATTCGGCCGCGCGGCGAGTCCATCTCTTGGCCGAGTGCCCCATAGGTCGGACACGCTGCTAGGCAAAAACCGCAATGCACGCAGGCATCAACCGCGTGAGCCATGGGGGCTCCGAGCGAACCATGCGCGGAAGAATTTATTTTATGCAGCATTTTAGTTGTCCAAGGGGAAACGGTTTTCCGGATCCAACGCTGCTTTCACCGCCGCATAAATAGTTGGGCGCGGTAAAACTGCTCGCGACCAAAGTGGACCTACTCCGCGAAGCATGAGCGACGGTAGACCCAGATTCGTGGGCTCGAAGCCCGTAGGCAGGGCGACCAAAGCCAGATTGCCGCCTACACTAATGTGCGCTCGTCCGCCGGACTGCCGGGTGGCGGTGAGCAGCGCGGGAATTTGAGCGGGGGTGATGGCTAATTTTAACAACGAGTGGCTGGCCTCCGCCCAGCTGAATTCGGCGAGCTCGTGCCAAATTTGCCTGGCGTCAATTTCCGTCAGGATTTCGCCGGGCCAGCGCGTGAAAATTTCTTGAGCGATGGTTGCCAGCGATTCGGCCGGACCAGCTAAACGCACGAGTACGGCATCACCGTGCGGGTTAATATCGACGGCTTCGGCCTCCCATCGACTGCGACCGACGGTGGTAAGTATATCCACGGCGGCGCTGGTTGTCGCAACTGGTAGGCGG
>SXZN01000046.1 GCA_005787865.1 Opitutaceae bacterium
ATCATCATCGCCGGTGGGGGAGCCGCCGGATTTTTTGCGGCCATCGTTTGTGCGGAAGCCAATCCGCATGCGCGCGTGACGATTTATGAGGCGACCGCGCACCCGTTAGCGAAAGTGAAAGTGTCCGGCGGCGGTCGTTGCAATGTGACGCATGCGTGTTTTGATCCGCGCGAATTAGTGCAACGGTATCCGCGCGGTTCGCGGGAATTGCTCGGAGCTTTTCATCGCTGGCAGCCGCGGGATACGGTCGATTGGTTTGAAAAGCGCGGGGTGACGCTAAAAATTGAGGCGGATGGGCGGATGTTTCCGGTGACGGACAATGCGCAGACGATAATCGATTGCTTGCGCGGCTCGGCGGAGCGAGCGGGGGTGTCGCTCGTCTTGCAGACGGGCATTAAATCAGTGCGGCGGCTGGCTCCGGCCGGGCCCGGTGAGGCTGGTCCTTTTCAAGTCACCTTAACAACTGGGGAAGTCGTGACGAGTGATCGGCTCCTGCTCGCGACCGGCGGCAACCAAACTAATCTCGGCTTTACCTTCGCGCAGCAGTTCGGTCACACGATCGAGCCGCCGGTGCCTTCGCTGTTTACGTTTCACATCAAGGATCCGCGTTTAGCAGGTCTCGCGGGGGTCGCGGTGGAGGATGCCTTGACTGCGGTGCGGGGCACAAATTTGCAGGCGAGCGGGCCGTTGCTGGTTACGCACTGGGGTCAAAGCGGCCCGGCGATTCTCAAGCTTTCATCGTGGGGCGCGCGGATCCTGCACGACTGCAGTTATCAATTTACTTTGCTCGTCAACTGGGCGCCGACGTTTAGCGCCGGGGCGTTGCTGGCGGCATTGGAGCAAGCGCGCGCTACGCATCCTAAGAAACAGGTGGCGACCTGGTGTCCCGTGGGTTTGCCGCTGCGCTTGTGGGAAAAATTATTAATCGCCGCCGGCCTCGCTCCCGAGACGCAGTGGGCGATGGCCTCAGGCGCGGCCTTGCGGGCGTTGGCGGCGCAGGTGGGCGCAGGCGAGTTTGCCGTCACCGGTAAGAGCGCTTTCAAAGAGGAATTTGTGACCTGCGGCGGGGTGCGATTGAGCGAGGTGGATTTTAAGACCATGGAAAGCCGCCTCGTGCCCGGACTCCATTTTGCGGGAGAGGTCTTGGATGTTGATGGAATTACCGGCGGATTTAATTTCCAAGCGGCTTGGACCGGCGGATGGCTAGCAGGCCAAGCGATGGCGCAGTGAGCGCGATTTACTCTGGCTTTGCCCGCGACGGTGTCACCAATCTAACCTCCGTATGATGTCTTACGGTCAGCTGTTTCTCACCATTTTACCGGTCTTCGCCATGATCGCCTTGGGGGTCGGATTGCGGCGCACGCGGCTGATCACGGAAGCCGCCGAGGGGAGCTTGTTTAATTTGGTCCTCACGGTCACCACCCCCTGTCTTATTTTTGAATCCGTGGCGCTGAACCCGGCGTTGCGGCAACCGGGCAACTTATTATTGCCGCCGTTGCTTGGATTTGGGCTGACGCTGTTATCGATGGTCATCGGTTGGTATGTGGCCCGCGCGCTCGGATTAACCATCGGTCACGGACTCCGGACTTTCGCCCTAACGGTGGGCCTAACTAATTATGGCTATCTGCCACTGCCACTCATGGACGCTCTGTTTGGTCCAGAAAGTCGCGCGGTACTGTTGATTTATAACGTTGGCTTAGAGGCAGCAATTTGGACGGGCGGGGTTTTGGTTGTCAGCGGTTTATCCCCGCTCGCGGGCTGGCGTAAATTAATCAACGCCCCCCTAGTGGCGCTCCTGCTCGCGGTCGGGGCCAACTTAACTGGGGTGGCCGATCAGCTGCCGACCCTGGTGATGAATTTTATTCATGCCTTGGCCGGGTGCGCGATCCCGCTGGGATTGCTCATGTCGGGGGTGAGCTTAGCGCCCCACCTCACCGATCCGCAGCAATTGGTTAATCCCCGCGTAACTCTGATCGCTTGTTTGCTGCGGCTCGCGTTGCTGCCGTTACTGCTGCTCAGTGTGGTTTACTGGGCGCCTTGCTCGATTGAACTCAAGCGCGTGCTCGTCGTTCAGGCCGCAATGCCGGCGGCGGTGGTATCCGTGATTGTGGCCCGCGTCTATGGCGGTCAGCCCTTGGTCGCGGTCCAGATTATTGTCGGGACGACCGTTTTGGCGCTCTTTACGATTCCGCTTTGGCTGCGCTTTGGCCTGAGCTTGGTCGGGCTCGCGCCGTAAGTTCAGCCCCGCACAGCTGCCACGGTGCGAGTGGAAAAAAAGCGAAAGTTTACCGTGCGGCCCCACTTGACGCGGGCGCGGCGGGTGCCCTGACTCGCCGCCTTATGGAATTGATCACAGACCCGCAAATTTGGATTAGCCTGATCACGTTGACCGCCCTCGAGATTGTACTCGGCATCGACAACGTCATTTTTATTTCAATTTTGGCCGGCAAACTCCCGGCGGAGCAGCAGGCAAAAGCGCGTAAAACCGGCCTCATGCTCGCCTTAGTCACGCGCATCTTGCTGCTTTGCAGCTTGGCGTGGATGGTTAAATTAACGGCCCCGATTTTTTCGGTGGGTGAATTTAGCGTTTCTGGCCGCGACCTCATTTTGCTCGGCGGCGGGCTTTTTCTCATGGTGAAAAGCACCATGGAGATTCACGAAAAGTTAGAGGGCGCTGAGGCTACCGCGCAGAAAAAAAGCCCCGCCAAATTTAATGCGGTCATCGTGCAAATCCTGCTACTCGACATCGTCTTTTCCCTCGATTCCGTGATCACCGCGATCGGGATGGCCAACACGCTCTGGGTGATGATTACGGCCGTCGTGATCGCGCTCGGAGTTATGCTGCGATATGCGGACGCGATTAGCCACTTCGTGCACGAGCACCCTACGTTAAAAATGCTCGCGCTGTCTTTTTTGCTCTTGATTGGGGTGACGCTCGTCGCGGAGGGCACGCATCAGCACGTCAACAAAGGCTATATTTACTTCGCCATGGCCTTCTCGTTCGGGGTGGAGCTGCTCAATCTTAAGTTGCGCAAGAAATCTGTCCCGGTCGTCTTGCACAAGGGGGCCCCGTAAAAATCTCTGCAGAAATTGGGGCTGGAAAAGCTTCAGCGGGCGCGCAGCGTTAATTCGATGAAGCATTTTATTTTATTGGTAGCGCTGGCCTTCGCCCCCTGGCTCTCCGCGCAAAATCCGGCGGCCGATCTCGAAAAAGAAATCGGCGCAATCGTGGCCAGCCCTACGGTGACGACGGTGGTGCATTTTTGGGCACCCTGGTGCTCAAATTGCCAAGCCGAGCTTAAGCCCGAGGGTTGGGCGCAGTTCATCGCGGCTAATCCATCGGTTAAATTTGTCCTCCTAAACATTTGGCACGGCGGGCAAAGTCCGGGCTCGGCCCTCACCGCCGGCGGGCTCGGCCCCCAGCCGAATTTGGTACTGCGCAATCACCCCAATGCTTCGCGCTTGGTGGCGGATCGGCTTAATACTTTTTTGGGTCTGCCGGTGACGTGGATTCCCACCACGTGGGTTTTTCGTGACGGCAAACTGCGGGTTGCTTTTAACTACGGGGAGATTCGTTTCCCTGTGCTGCAACAGATGATTGCTGATGCGCAGCGGGCTTGGTAACACGCACTCTTTGGGTCAAATCCACGAGGGCTGGCGGGCGACTTAATTAATTTTTTATGAAAAATATTTATCGCGGGCTGTTGAGTGGCGCGCTGCTGCTGCCGCTGCTGACTCCGGGAGTGGCCGCTCGCGCGGCCGAACCACTAGCCGCCGCGGCGGTCGCGGCCGAATCGGCGAAGGCCAATGCTTTTTTCGACCAAGTCTTTGATGAGGCCGTCGCGCGCAGTCCGATGACGATGGGGGCCTTAGGGATAAAAAAAGACATGGACCAATGGGATGATATTTCCGAGGCGCGGGCGCTCGAAGATTTCGCGCTGACGGTGCAGCATTTTGCCGAGTTGAAGCAGCAAATCAATTTTGCGCTCCTCGATGATCAGGCCAAGGTGAGCTACCGTATGTTTGTTAAAGACGCGGAGCGGAGTATCGAGGGCTGGAAGTGGCGGCATTACAATTATCCGCTCAACCAGATGTCGGGGCTGCATTCGGAAGCGGCGGCTTTTTTAATTAATTATCATCCGATTACCACCGTTGCGGAGGCCCGCGCCTACATCGCGCGGTTGCGGGGGCTGGCCCGGTTATTTGATCAGCTCATTGCTGGGGTGGAGCTCCGGGCCGCAAAGAATATTATTCCGCCGCGCTTCGTGTTTCCTTTAGTGATCGAGTCGATCAAAGAGGTGATCAGTGGTCAGCCCTTTGCGCCGACCGAAAAATCCAGTGCCTTGTGGGAAGATTTCTCCACCAAAGTCGGCGCCTTGTCCTCGATCGATGCGGCCACCCGAGTCAGTTTATTGGCCGAGGCGCGAGCAGCGCTTGTAGAAGTGGTGGGGCCGGCTTACGAAAAATTAATCAAAGTGCTCGTGGCGCAGCAACAGATCGCAACCGATGATGATGGCGTGTGGAAGTTTGCGGACGGTCTTGATTATTACGCTTTCGCTCTGCGCGGCTCGACCACCACGCAATTGACCGCGGCGGAAATTCATCAATTGGGACTGAGCGAGGTGGCGCGCATTCATCAGGATATGGCGGCCATCATGCAGCAGGTTGGGTTTAAAGGGGATCGACAGGCTTTTTTTAAATTCATCAAAGAGGACCCGCAGTTTTATTATCCCACGACCCCGGCGGGGAAAGCAGCCTATCTTAAACGCGCGAATCAAATCATCGACGCGATGCGCGCCCGCTTAGATGAATTTTTTATCACCAAGCCGCAGGCGCCGTTGGTCGTGAAACCGGTGGAGCCTTTTCGTGAACAAGGTTCGGCGGGCGCTTTCTATGAGCAACCTTCCGCCGATGGTACGCGCCCTGGGGCGTATTATGTTAATACCATCGACATGCGCGGCGTGCCTATTTTCGAAATGGAAACGTTGGCTCACCATGAAGCCATCCCGGGCCATCACATGCAGATCGCGATCGCCCAGGAGTTAAAGAACATGCCTAAGTTTCGGATGTATGGCGGTAATACGGCGTACGCGGAGGGCTGGGCGCTTTACGCAGAATATTTCCCCAAGGAGTTTGGTTATTACCAAGATCCCTATCAGGATTTCGGCCGACTCTATGATGAATTGTTGCGGGCCGTGCGGCTGGTGGTTGACACGGGGTTGCACGCCAAAAAATGGACGCGCGCTCAGGTCATGGAATATTTCCGCCAGAACACGCCCAATCCCGAGCGGGATATTTTTACCGAGACCAATCGCTACATTGTTTGGCCCAGTCAGGCGACGGCCTACAAAATTGGCATGCTCAAAATTCTCGAATTGCGGGAGCTGGCTAAAAAACAATTGGGGGCCGCCTTCGACTTGCGTGAGTACCACGACCTCGTGTTAAAAAATGGGGCTGTCCCGCTCGACCTCTTGGAAGAGAATGTGCGCGCTTGGATCACGCAGAAAAAAAACTAAAGCGGAAACTTTAGGGTGTCGACGTGACGCGGCGGAGATTATCGCAAACAATCGCTGCCGCCACGGCGGCATTCAGTGATTCAGCATGGCCATAGCGAGGGATCGTGACGCGTTGGGTCACGCACGCCTGCACGGCCGGCGACAAGCCGCGACCTTCGCTCCCGATCACAATCACCGCATGGCGGTGAGGGCCGAGGGCATGCACTTGATCGCCCTGCAGATCGCAGCCGAGCACCGCCGCGGTGCACCCCGCCAAGGCCTCGGCGAGAGGCTGAGTGTGGACGGTCACGCGCGCGAACGAGCCCATACTCGCGTTAATAACTTTCTGGGAAAAAAGATCTGCGCTATCCGGTGATAGCACGACGCGATCTAATCCGTACCAATCGGCGACCCGTAACAACGTGCCGACATTGCCCGGGTCTTGGATGCCATCGAGGGCGAGGGTCAGCCCGTGGTTAAGCGTGCCGTGAACCAAGGAGGGACGCGTGATTTTACCGACCGCTAAAATAGAGGCGGGCGTCGGGAAATGACTCGCGCGCGCCATTTCCTCTGGCGTGATCAGTTGCACGGAGCGGGCGACCGCTGCCGTGCGAGGGGCGGCGTTAAACCAGGCCGCGGTCGCATAAATTTCTAAAAGAGGATAATGCGCGGCTAATAATTCGCCGATTACTTTTTCGCCTTCGATGACAAAAAGCCCCGCACTCTCGCGGGTTTTTTTCTCGCGCAAGTCACGCAGACGGGAGAGTTCGACTTTGGTCAAGGGCATGGCGGCAGCAAGGCAGTGGGTGCGATCGATGGCAATGGCGGCTTAATCAGCGGGCGAGCGCCGCACCAGGAACCAATTCAGGCTAGCGATCGCGACAATTCCACTGATGACCGCGGCATGGGTTAGGTTCATCTGGGCGAGCAACGTCCCGCACAGGGCTAGGCCAGCGACGGCAATTATCTTACCGGCCGGCAAGCGGAAGGCGTCAGCGTGAGGTCGCTGCTGACGCAAGCGGATGAGAGAAACACAGGCGAGCGCGTAGGTGACGAGGCGGGCGCCCGCGGAGATCACGGCGTTCCACATAAAATTTCCATAAATGGCGAGAGCCAGCACCAGCAGGCACCATATTAAAATAGAAATATACGGGGTGCGAAACCGAGGGTGCACGCTCGCGAAGAGCGGGGGAAAGTCGCCCCGTTCGGCCATGGCGTAAGTTTGGCGCGGCACGCCGATGATCTGCGCACTTAGATAGCCGGAGGTGGAGATCATGGCGCCGACGGCGATGAACGCTGCCCCGATTGGACCGAGTAAGGTACGGGCCGCATCCGCCAAGGGGCGTTCACTCCCCGCAAGATTGGGCACGGTGCGCATGGCGACAATCTGGGTGAGAAAATAGCAGGCGGCGATCACGAGCAGCCCAGTAAAAAGCGCGAAAGGAATATCGCGGCGCGGATTTTTCCCTTCGGCGAGCGGCATTAGGGCAGCTTCAAAGCCGCCGAAGGCAAACAATAGTACGAGCACGGCATTGAGCCAGCCAGTCGTCGTGGCGGTAACGCTCGGCTGGGACCAGCTCGGGCCCGACCACCAAAGCCCCATTACGATCAGTAGTATTAGCGGAAGAAGTTTAGCCGCGGTCAGGCAGTTGGCGAGCCGAGCGCCTCGGTCTATCCCGCGAATATTCGTGAACGTCAGGGCGCCCAGTAAGCTCGCCATGATCATGATGCGCGGGATGGGCGCAGTGGCTCCGGGCCAGAATTCTCCGAGATAGGTGACAAACAAATTCGTGTTGGCCGCGGCAGCCGTTAGGCGAACTAACCAAATAAACCAGCCCATTTGAATTCCCCAAAACTGACCGCACGCCTCTCGAGCAAAAAGATACGGCCCACCCGCCTGCTTGAATTGCGAACCAAGTTCAGCAAAGACGGCCATAAAGATGGCGATGCCGGCGGCCGCGAGCACATAGGCCCAAGGAGCCGCCGCCCCTACAAATCGAACCAGATCATCCGGTAGCCCAAAGACCCCGCTGCCAATCACTGCATTAACCACCAGTGCGGTTAGGGACCACCGGCCCAGCACGCGGACCAACTCTGGGGTCGTCGCGACCGCGGGCTGGCCGCTAAGAGGGAAAGCGGGGCGCTGCATGAAGAAACTAAGCTGTCAGGCTAGCGCTGGGGCTCAAGCCTGATGGTCATGGGTGCCCTAACTTTTTGATTCCGCTGTGCAGGGGAACTGCTACGCAAGAGTCATGAGTGCCGACATTGTCCCCAAGCTTCGTTTGCAGCCCAAGCTCCCGGGGGATTCTGTTCGTGTATTGCCGGCGGTTGACTCGGCGCCGGCGGGAAGTCCGGCCCTCCCGTTGGCGGCAAAAACAGCGAGGGCGGCGCCAGAAAATTCTTCGCCGCGGCTGAACCCACTGCCTCCCGATCAGGCGGCGCCGAGATCAATCAAAAAATCTATTTTCATTTTTGCCGGAGTCGTTTTTTTATGGGCGCTGAGCTTCGGGATTTATTTTATCCTGCCGAAAAAAACTCAGCCGCTCTCGCCGCCGCCGGTAGCCGAACGCGTAACTCCGCTGAGCCCATCGATCGTCTTGGCCGCGCCGCCGCCGGCCGCGGTCGTGGTCTCGGCCGTCACGCTCATCGCCCCCGCGCCGGCCGTTACGCCTCCCTCGGCCGCGCCCGTCGGGCCCCCGGCCCCCTCCGCAATTTTTAAAGCCTGGGTGGAAGGCCTAAAAATTAATGGCGTCAGTGCCACCGATCGTCCCCGGATCTTGATTGATGGGACTGCCTATGCCGCGGGCGAGCTAGTTAATGAGCCGCTCGGTATCAGTTTCGTCGGTTACGAGCCGGCGACTCGCCTGCTCATTTTCAAAGACAAGACCGGCGCCACCGTTAAGCATCGCCATCATTAGTCGCGTGGTTGGCGCCTGCGCGTTGAGCGCTTAAGGCGCGGCGAGCACTTCCTTAATGCTCCGCAATAGGTCGGGATCGGTCGCAATGCCCAGCACTCCATTGACCACGAATTGCACCCCGATGCACATAATGAGAAACCCCATGATCTTGGTCATCGCGTTAACCCCGACCGGACCAATGATCGCCACAATCTTACCGGACACACGCAGCATCGCGTAGGTGAGGGCGGCGATCGAAATAATGCCGGCGATGATCGCTAGATAGTCAGTCCAATGAGTCGCCAGCGAGGTGAAGCCGAGGGTGACCGCGATCGAGCCAGGACCGCTGAGCATCGGCATCGCGAGCGGGGAAAAAGAAATATCGGTTTTTTTGCGGGCGGCCTCGCGCTCCTCCTCATCGGGTTTGCCGAGTTTTTGCTGATTCGTCAGCATGCCCATGCCGATACCCGCCATTAAAATCCCCCCGGCAATGCGGAGGCCAGGAATCGAGATGCCAAAAAAATTCATGATAAAGGTGCCGCCAGTGAGTGCGCTCACCAAAATACAGATCATATAGAAGCAGCCTTTGCGGGCCTGCTCGCGGCGGCGGGCATCGCTGTCACCCTCCGTAATGGCCAGAAATGTTGGGGCGGCCGCGAGGGGATTAATGATGGGGAGCAGCCCCATGAAGGTTCCGAGAAAAATTGCCCAGAGGTGAATAACGTTAGACATGAGATTTAAAACTAAGGTGAAACCATGAGGCCGCGCTCACCAAACATCAACGGGTCCTTTCGGCACGGGAATCGATTCGCCTCGGCGGAGCGCGAGTTCTGCTGGGCTGAGCATAAAGGAAGCCACCATGGGTTCTGGCTGAAAGCGCGGAAGCAGCTCACCCGTTGCGTCAAGAAAAGGCGCGCGCCATTTTTCATAATTCACGAGGAGGGCTTCAAATTCTGCGCGGGTGCCAAATTGCGTAATCCCCTTTTTAAATTCTTTAGCGGGACCAAAGCGTTTCGCATACCAGCTCGCCGGTTTGCGAAAGAGGCGGCAGCCATGATCTTCGCCAAAGACCTCGATCATTAAATCGAGGTGACGGCGCATGACGTGCACGCGTTCCCGGTAGCCAGCTTCGGGCCGGAGCTCGCCAGTTTTGAGGTAATGCTGGGTGTGCGTAAAAATCCAGGGATTATAAAAGGCCCCGCGGCCAATGCTCACGCCGGCGCAACCGGTTTCATTGAACATATGGCGAGCCGCGGCCGGCGTGGTGACGTCGCCGTTACCAATGACAGGGATATTTTTCACCGCGGCCACCACGGCGCGAATGCCCGCTAAATTGACGGTTCCGCTGAAACCCTGCGCGCGGGTTCGGCCGTGCACAAAAATTGCGGCCACGCCGGTATCCTCGAGGACGCGGGCTAGATCTGGGGCGGTCAGATTATTTTCATCCCAGCCCAGGCGCATCTTCGCGGTGATCGGGATTTTCACGGCGTCGACCATCCCACGCACGAGCCGCGCGGTCTTGGCTAGCTCTGTCATCATCGCGGAGCCACCGCCAATGCCGGTTACTTTTTTAACCGGACACCCCATATTGATATCAACGGAGGCAATGCCCAGCGACTCTACGATGAGGGCGGCGTCGCGCATTTCTTCGGGCACCGCGCCGAAGAGTTGCACCGCGAGCCGTTGCTCAGCCGGAGCGGTGCGGATCATTTGCAGGGCGCGCGGACTTTTTTCGATCAG
>SXZN01000047.1 GCA_005787865.1 Opitutaceae bacterium
CAGGCCAAATAAAATGAGGCACACCCAAGCGAAACGAACGGAGACCAGTCGACCGCGCCAGCGAAGGAGCAAGACTGTCAGGTAAGCCAGCCACACGCCCACCGTGACCATGAGTTTGGGGAGGTGCACCGATTCAATATTACGCACCCACCAAGCAGCGCCGACCGACAAAGAAATACTGAGCAGGGTAACGCCGAGTAGAACGAGGCGGTAGTTGATTTGTTCCAGTTGCACGACGGAGGGAAGAAACCAAAATAAACCATTGAGGCGTTTATTCTTGAGGCTCCAATTCTGGAGGAGCTGCATGAGGGAGGTCAGCGTGAGCAAACCAAAAACCCCGTAGCTGAAAACCGCGAGGGCCGCATGGGCTTCAATCCACGGATTATTGCCCAAAAGTTTCTGCCCGCGGACTAAATCCCACTGGGGAATAAGAAGCGAAATGAGCGCGAGGGTTGCCGCGTAACCAGCGGTGAATAGTCCGAGCAGGCTAACGCGGAAAGTGGAGCCGACGAAGAAATAAACCAGCATAGCCGACCACGCGACGAATTGAACAATTTCGAACGTATTGCCCAAGGGGCAGCCCCGCCCCGCGAGACCGCGTTGGTACAGGCCGAGCCATTGGAAGCCCCAGCCGCCAATGAGTAGGATATTGAGCATCGTCCGCAGTCCCGCGGGTGAATGCCGCCGGGTGAGTCCGATGAGGCCGACGAGGAAACCTGCGAGGTAGAGGAGGGCGCCGAGCCAGAGAAGAGCGCGGTCAGTGAAGAGTGAGGCCATCGCATTAATTTGGCGGCAGCTGCCCTGTGCCGCAAGGATTACAGCAGAAAATTAATTGCCGCGTCACTTCGCGGGCGAAGTTGGGGTGGCAGATTTTTGTGCGACCCAGAATCGGCAGTTGTCAGAAAAATTGCGCACTTTGGGCGTTTCGCTCGCGAGTTCATTGCGGGTGGCATCCTCAATGTGCATCCAATGGGTGGCGGCTAAATCTTCCAGTACTTCGCGCCGGTCCGGCAGATGCATGAAGGTGTTGCCCGTTTCGTCGCTGAAATAGCGGTCCCCAAATTCCAATAAACGCGGATTTTGTTCACCGCGGGCCCAGCGCGCCGCTTCTTTGGCCCACTCTTTCAGGTCGGCTGAATCATCGCGATCGTGCGTGGTAAAAATAAAGTGGGCGTCGTAGCGGCAGGCCTGATGCAGCGCTGTCAAGGCGGCGCGCCGCTGGGCGCGGCCGGGAATTTGCATCAAGCCGTTAAACATAAACAGCGCGCCCCCGTAGGGCTGGTGATTGAAAGGAGGATTGGTCAGCGGTTGCGTCGCATCGGCCGGTAAAAAAGTGAGACCAGTGATCCCCTGCTCTTGGGCGAGATTGATGGCTTGTTCGATTAATTCAGAGGCGAAATCGAAGGCCGTGATTTGCCGGTAGCCTTGATGCCAAAGTCCCACGGCCACGCGGCCGGCACCGCAACCGGCTTCCAAGAGCGGCACCGTTTGATCGGGGAAATATTTTTGAATCAAAACCAGCTCTGATTTCCACAAGCCAATAAAATGGGCCGCGCGCGTGTAATGCAGCACCGTGTTGATGGCATTAAAGTCGGCGCAAACGGTCTCGGCCGTGATTTTTTCTACCGAGGGTTCCAAGGAAAGTTAAGGGTCGAAGGTCGTTGGGACTTTGCGCGGATAAGTGCGGGCGGAATTATTTTCCGTCAGCTCGGCCGCGCTTACTCAAATTTTCTTGCGCCAAGCGGCGATGAACATGCCGTTGGCGTTGAGATCTTGCGGCCAGAGCGTCAGAGCGGAAAGGGCTGAGCCCAAGGCAGTGAGGGGGCATGGTTCCAATTCCGGATGCGCGGCGGAGAAGGCCTCGGCTAGCGCGGTGGTTTCCGCGCGGGTGAGGGTGCAGACGGCGTAGATTAAGCGTCCGCCGGGCTTTAAGGAGCCGGCCACATGATCAAGCAGTTGGCGCTGCACCGCCGCAAGTTCGCGGACATCTTGCGGGGTGGTGGTCCAGCGCGCGTGCGGGTTGCGTTGCCACGTCCCGACCCCGCTACAGGGTGCGTCGACGAGAATGCCATCAAATTTAGTTTTAGTGGGAGGTTTCGCGGTCCCTTCCCAAGGCACAGTGCGGAAGTTAAAAACCTGCGCCCGCGCCGCCCGTTCTTTAAGTTTAGCTAACCGGCGAAGGGAGCGGTCGCTGGCCCAGAGCAGACCCTTATTCTGCATCAAATCGGAAAGATGCATCGTCTTGCCGCCTTCACCGGCACAGGCGTCCCACCACGTTTCGCCTGGTTGGGGGGCCGCCGCCAAGCCGACGAGTTGAGAAGCTAGGTCTTGAATTTCAAACTCCCCGCTTTGGAATTCTGGGGTGCGGTAGAGGTCGGTAATCCCAGTGTAGCGCAGGGCGTCTGGTGATTGGGGGGCCGGAAAGAAATGGCTCATTTTTTTTGTGAGGGTGCTGCCGGTGCCGGCTTTAGCGCGAATCCAGAGGGCGGGTTCGCGTTGCCACTGCGTGAGCATGGCGGGGGGGATGACGTCCATTTCAGCTTTGAGCCAGTCCGGGACCGCGCGCGCCGCGAGAGTTTCCGCTTTTAAGCTCGCGGGATTATGATCAAAGCGCTGTTGGCAATCGAGGGCGGCGATCAGTTGAGTTTGCCGAGAATCTTTTTCATTCAGCCAGCGCCACCAGCGATAATAAGCAAAGACGGCTCGACTGATCCCGCGGCGTTCACCGGGCGCAGTGAAAAGGCGACTCTGCGTGAGCGATTCGCGCAGCGCTTGATCGGCGGGCGTGCCCGTCGCCACGAGTTGGAGGACGCGCGCGGCGTTGTTGATGATCGAAGATTCAGCCATGAGGATCCCACGGTGGCTCGCGGATGGAGCCGAAGTGGCGTGGGGTTTAGGTTCGTTTGCTCCA
>SXZN01000273.1 GCA_005787865.1 Opitutaceae bacterium
TCGCAAGAAGCCGCAGCTCGTAAAAATAGCGCGGCCAGCGGCCTCCTCTCGGGGTAAGGACGCCGCCTAAGGTCGGCTTTGCTCGGTACTCCTGTTGACACGGACCTTCGGCCCTCGGGGCGATGGCGCAGCGCGCTCCGCCCCTCGCTGAGTGAGCTCGGCCCCAGCGATAATTAATCGCTAGAGTGAGCTAGACTAAACTCCGCGAAGAGGCTTACCAATAGAAGCTCTCGTCCTTGCTGATTGATTTAGCAAAGGCGACGAAGAGCTTGACGCAGTTTTCCACATCCGCGAGGTCGACCACCTCGCTCGGAGTATGCATGTAGCGGAGAGGAATGGAGACCAACCCGCAGGCAACGCCGCCGCGGGCCATTTGGATGGCCCGAGCATCGGTTCCGGTGGGACGCGGGTCGGCATCAAATTGGATCGTGATCTTAGCTTTTTTGGCGCAAGCTACGAGTCGCGTATAAACCTTCGGATTGATATTGGGGCCGCGGCAAATAATGGGACCGCCGCCGAGCTTGGTTTCCCCGTGTTTACGTGGGTCGCAATCCGGGTGATCGGTGGCATGGCCCACATCGACGGCGAGGGCGATTTGTGGATCAACCGCAAAGGCGGAGGTTTGGGCGCCCCGGACGCCAATTTCTTCTTGGGTGGTCGCGACCGACACAACTTTGGCGTTCAGTTTCGCTTTTTCGCGAGCCAGTCGAATCAGGGCTTCGCCGACGATGTAGGCGCCCACTTTGTTGTCGAAGGCGCGCGCGGTGCCTATACTACCATTGATAAGTTCGAATTCGTGATCGTAAGTGGCCACATCACCAATCGCCACCCGCCGGAGGGCCTCGGCCTTAGAGCGTGCACCAATATCGATCCAGATTTCATGAATCTCCGGGACTTTCTTCCGATCGGTCTCTTCCATTAAATGGATGGCGCGTTTGCCCGTTACGCCTTTCACCGAGCCAGTCGCCGTTTGAATGATGACGCGTCGCCCTGAGATGATGCTCCGGTCGTGACCACCAATGGTGTCGAAGTAGAGGTACCCATCCTTGTTGATGTAGGTGATGATCAGGCCCAGTTCATCCATGTGTCCGGAGAACATTAAGGTGGGGCCACCTGTTTTATTGAGGGTAGCCAAGCGGCAGCCGAGTGCGTCATGGGCATAAGTGTCGGCGTGAGGTTTCACGTACTTGTCGTAAACCGCTTGGGCTTGAGCCTCCGCGCCGGATGGCGACTTAGCTTTTAATAATTCAACAAGAAATTCAGGGGCTTGGTAGTCGGGCATGGGAGAGTTGTTAGTGGGATAGCTTCATCGAGTAAAATAAATAGCAGCGCAGGGTATTTAGCGGGCTCACCGCGCCAGCTGCTCGACGATTTCCTCGAGGGGATAGGTAATGATCTCGGCGAGAGTTGGGTGATACCAGGGGGCGCGGAGCATGTCGTGGACCGTCGCGCGCATAGCGAGCGGGGTGGAAAAGCAGTGGATCAGTTCGCCCGCATCTTTGCCGACGATCTCCGCCCCGAGGATTCGGCCGCGCTTGGGCTCGGCCAGTACCTTCACATAGCCATAATTTGCCTCCATGAGAATGGATTTACCGTGGTCGTTGAAGGGGTAGGTGGCGCTGAGATATTTCACTTTACGCTTTTTCAGATCGCGCTCCAGCACGCCAATGGTGGCCAACTGGGGATCAGTAAAGACGACGCTCAGGAGGAGAGAGAAATCAACGGGCTGGAGGCCTTTAACTCGAGCGGCGTGGCGCGCGGCTAGTTCAGCCTGGGCGATGGCGATATGCACAATTTCCGCCGGCCCTGAGCAATCGCCGGCCGCGTAAATATGGGCGGCACTGCTCTGCTGCCAGCGATTGATGATGACTTGGCCACTCGGGAGCGTTTTGACGCCGGCAGCCGCGAGTCCTAGGCTGGCCGTATTGGGTTCACGACCGAGGGCGTTGAAGCAATGATCAGCGCGGCGCGTGATTTTTTTGCCGGCTTGGAGAAAAGTGACCGTGAAGCCGCGTTTATCTTGGCGAATGTGCTGCAATTGCGTGTTCGTGAATAGGCGGATGCCTTCATCCACGAAAGCTTGCGCGACCACCTGAGCCGACTCCGCTGAGCAGTCGCGTAGAATATGGGGACTCCGTTGGATCATGGTGACCTTGCTGCCGATACGGCGCAAAAATTGGGCCAGCTCGCAGGCAACGATCCCGCCCCCCAGCACCAAGACGCTCTTCGGCACGAAATCGAGCTCGAGGACCTCGTCGCTACTCCAGCAATTGGCGGCGGCTAATCCGGCAATCGCGGGCACACTCACTTTTGAGCCGGTGCCAAGCAGGAATTTTTTCCCGCGGAGCTGACGGCCGTCGGCTAATTGCAAAGTGTGGGGGTCGATAAAAGTCGCCGTCGTTCGATAGAGGTCATACCGGCCTGACTTAAGGGCCTGCTGGCGATAATCCGTAAATTCCCCGATGATTTTAATTTTCCGCGCGTGCACGGCTTTCATGTCCGCGCTCGCTCCGGTAATTTTAAGGCCGAAGCGTTTTGCACGCTGGGCCTGGTGGAGTACTTCCGCTGCGTAAATGAGGGTTTTGGAGGGCATGCAGCCCCGCAAAATGCAGAGCCCGCCCAGTTGTCGGGCGCCATCAATGACGGCCACCTTCAGGCCGAGTCCAGTCGCGACGCGGGCGGCATTAAAGCCGGCACTGCCGCCACCGATGCAGATAAAGTCGTATGTTTTCAAGGAGAGGAACTCGGCGCCGCGAGAGTCGCGGCGCCACGTTGCACCAACGTACTGATTTTGGGTTGTCGCGCAATCCGGAGATTTATCCCTTAACGGCCTATACCAAAGAGGTAGGTATTGATTTTAGAAGCCAGACCTAAGCCGTGCCGATCTGTGGTTTAAATCGGTCGGCGGCATGCTGGAGGGGCTGCATTTTTGCGACTATTTCGCCTTAACGAATTATGTTGGGTTGCTTTGATTTGGCCGTATTTTGGCGCTCATGCATCTTGCAGGAAAGCGACTGGTTATCTTCGGTTGCGGTTACGTGGGTTCAGCAGTGGCGCGAACCGCGCTCGCGGCGGGCGTGCAGGTTGCAGCCGTCACGCGCAACGCCGAGAAAGCGGCCGCCTTGCGGGCGGAGGGTTTAACCTCGGTCGTGGTAGCCGAATTAGCTTCGTCTGACTGGCATCGTCAGATCGCGCCGGGGGCCGATTTTGTGGTCAACTGCGTGAGTGCCAGTGCGCCGGGGATCGAGGGCTATCGGCAATCTTATGTCGCCGGCCAAGCGTCCATCCTCGCTTGGGCGCACACCGGACGAGTCCCCGTGGGTACATTTATTTATACCAGCAGCACTTCCGTTTATCCTCAAGGTGGTGGCCCCGTTGTGGATGAAACAGCGACCACCGTCGGAGCGTCGCCGACCGGGGCAATCATCAGAGACTCAGAAACTATTTTGGAGCAGGCCTCGGCCTTGGCCTGTCGCCGCTGGTTTATACTTCGCCTGGCAGGAATTTATGGTCCGGGTCGGCATCACTTGCTCGACCAACTGCAAGCCGGCGCGACCGTATTCAGCGGCTTAGGGGTGTCGCATTTGAATCTGATTCACCGTGATGATAGCGTGTCCGCGATCATGGCGGGCCTGGAGGCACCAGCTATTTTTGGTAATGAAATTTTTAATGTGACCGATGGCCAGCCTGCTCGCCGAGCTGAGGTGGGGGCGTGGTTGGCCACGCAGCTGGGCGTGGCCGCGCCCCTGTTTGATGGCACTGGGCAGACACGGCGGGGAGGCGGGCTGACGCCTGATCGTCAAATCAGTAGCCAGAAAATCCAGCAGATGCTCGGTTGGCAGCCGCAATTTCCTGACTATCGTGCTGGCTATCGCGCCATTCTCGGTCGGCCTTGAGGTAGCTTTTGCTCCGAGCCGCAGGGGGTGGGTGGCGGGGCTAATTTTTTAAGAAATTTTGCGTGATTAGTAGCTATTAGTCATCATTAGTTGGCCTCACTTAATTCAACCCCTTCACACTATGGCCGGCGTAGGCACTCTCCTCAAACAAGCTCAGAAAATGCAAAAGCAGATCGAGTCGATGCAAGCATCGCTCGAAGCGCAGATCATCGATGTTTCCAGCGGTGGGGGCGCCGTGCAGATTAAGGTTAACGGAGCGGGCAAATTCCAAGCGCTCACGTTGGGCGCCGACTTCCTCAAGGAGGATAAAAAATTTATTGAAGAAACTATTTTGCAGGCGGTGCAGGAAGCCGCGCTAAAGTCGAAGGAACGCAATGAGGCCGAGATGCAGAAAATTTCTGCCGGTTTTCAGCTCCCGGGGGTGCTGTGATTTTAACTGAACGAATTTTCAGCCAAATTTTTGGCGTCGCGCTAATCGCTGATATCTCCCCGGAAGCTTTAAGCACCCCATGACTCTCGCGCTCGAGATTTTACAGAAGCAATTAAAGCAGTTGCCTGGCATCGGTTTTCGTTCGGCCGAGCGCATTGCCTTACACTTGTTGGTTGAGAAGCCGGCCCGTTTACCGGAGTTAGTGGCCGCGCTCGAAGTTGCGGCTAA
>SXZN01000274.1 GCA_005787865.1 Opitutaceae bacterium
CCGACCCGACCACACGCGCCCTTGCGCTATTTCCTCAACCACGCGGCGATCTAATTTTCGCGCGACCGATACCTTGCTGAGAAATTGGTCATAGACCCAGTCAACGTTGGCTTGGAAGAGCGCCAGCTCTTCTTCGGTTTTAGGCCGCGTCACCGTCGCAAGATCAGCAAATTTTCCCGTCTTAACCATGTCGAACGAGAGGCCTAATTTATCCGTGGCGAGACCCTGGAAATTGAGAAATAAACCAAACACCCCGATGGAACCGGTGATCGTGCTGGGTTCGGCAAAAATCCGCTCGGCATCAGCGCTAATCCAATAACCGCCCGAGGCCGCCACGGTGCCCATCGACACAATAATCGGGGTTTGCTGCCCGCATAAACGCAACTCGCGATGAATCGCTTCGGACGCGCTCACGCTGCCGCCAGGACTGTTAACCCGCAGCACGATAGCTTTGATGCTGTCGTCCTGCCGAATCTGGCGCAACAGACGGGCAGTTTTCTCCCCATACACATTGCCTTCATCCCAGCCATCACCATCGACGATCTCGCCCTCGGCATAGACGATCGCAATTTTGCTGCGGCTACTGTTGTCCAGTTTTACCCCCTTGGCGCGTTGGCGTTGGGCGTTGCTCCCACCAGCGGAAATTAAATTCGCATAGTCCTTGAGGGCGACCTGCTGGAAAGCCTGATTGGAACCAGCGCGACCGGTGGCTGCTTTTAATTCCGCCAAAACCTCATCATGATAAGCGATGCGATCAACGAGCTTAAGATTCTTGGCCACTTCGGGACGCAAAAAACCTTTCGCATCGACCGCTTTTTGCAGAGCGCCCGCTGGCAGCCGCCGATCTTTTTCAATCGCGGTAGTCAGCGTCCCCCAGAGATCGTCCAGCAAGTTTTGCGTCTGCTGCCGGCTTTCCACGCTCATGTCCTTGCGCGTGTAAGGCTCTACCGCGCTTTTATATTTACCCACGCGGGTCACTTGCACGCCCACGCCCAATTTCTCCATCGCGCCGGTAAAAAACATGGGCTGCGACGCTAACCCCGGCATTACCACCGCTCCGTAGGGATCGAGCACGATTTCGCTGGCGGCTGAAGCGAGGTAGAAATCACGCGTGTCGGCATAATTCAGGTAAGCTTTCACCGGTTTGCCCGCCGCCTTAAATTCCGTGAGAGCCGCGCGCACCTCTGCCAGCGCCGCATAACCTGTGCCATAACCAGCCGGTTGAAGAGATCCGGTGAGATAGAGTCCCGCGATCGCTTCATCTTTTGCGGCCGCCTGCAGCGCGCGGGTAAGCGCGCGCAGTTGCAGCACCGATCGACTGCGCCCACCTAACGATTCCACGATCTCCCCTAGGCCGTCGGTTTGCGCGGGGGCATCTTGAATATTGGCGGTCAGATCAAAAACTAAATAGGCGCCGTTTGGCACCACCACGGGCTTTTTTTGCCCAAGAGCCACCACTGCGCCTACGATCACCGCCAGCAGCAAGCCGCCACCAAAAATGACCACGACGAGAGCGGTCAGGCTGGCAAAAAAAGAGGTAAAAAAACTTTTCATGCCGCCAAGCTAAGCCGCTCGCATGCCACCGCCAGCGAAAAGAATTTTGCCCTTCGCTGAACTCTCCCGCGCCGGCCGCCTCCTCCCCCCCTAATTTAGCGCACCCGTTCCACTAGTCCCTGGGGCGTTACGATCGTCGGGTTTTGGTAAAGAGTCCCCGCGGGAATACCGGCGACCGCTTGTTTTTTGAGCGATCCACCGGGACTCACCAGATTAGCGGTCACAAAAATCAGCAAATTGCGCTTCTGCGTACTTTCGCCCTTACTGCGGAAAAATCGGCCAAGCCCAGGCAAATTGCCCACGACGGGAACTTTATCACTGACGTTTTTAACATCTTCGCGCGTCAGCCCACCCATAACGAGCGTGGCCCCATCCCAAATGGTGACTTTCGTGCTCATTTCCCGCACCCCAAAGATCGGCTGAAAAAAACCGGAAGGAACGGTGACGGTCGTGCCACCCGAAATGGCAATGCTTTGTCCCCCGTATTCAACAAAGCCTTCAAATTCCGTAACCTTGGGATTCAAATCGAGGCTGATGCTATAATCATCTTCCTCCACCGTCGGCGTGACTTTTAACTCCACCCCGACGTTGCGGGTAGTAAATTCTTGGGGCGTCCCCGCCGTGATTGCGACGCCCGCCGAGCCGCCGCCGCTCGCACTGCCCGTTCCCACTTGGCTCTGCACTTGGCCGAAAGATTGCGGGTAGCGCAGTTCTTGCGCCACGGTGATGGTGGCGAGATTGCCGGAAAGCACGGTAAGCTTAGGCGCGCTGAGCAACTCGGTACCCGCCTTCTGGGAGAGCGCACGCACCACAGCGTTGAGATTAAACTCGCCGATAATACCGCTGATCGTCGCGAGCGGATTCGCGATCACCCCTAGATTATTGGTACCCGGAATAGACGGCGGGTGATTAAGAATCGGCACATCCGGCGTGGGCGAACCCGTAGAACTCGTCAGCGTGCTATCGAGGATCGCTCCCGTGGCATCCAAGGTGGACGTAGTCGTCGTGGCCCCGACCATCCCACGAACAATGCTGCCGCGCCCGCCACCCGAGTCGTTCGTAAACGCATTCGCGAGCGAGCGATTCGCCGTCTGATAATTGCTCACGGCCGCACCACTATGTTGCGTGGCTTTTTTACCAAGATTCCATTGCACCCCGAGTTCTTCGAGCGCGCCTTGCTGGACCTCCAAAAACTTTGCCTCAATCTCCACCTGGCGAACTTCATTATAGCGCGTCAAAATATTTTGAATGCGCTCTAGATTTCGAGGCGTCTGGGTCACAATGAGCTGCGAGCCGTCGAAGGCCAATGTACTCCCCACGACGCCCTCGAAAATTACGCCGGCCAGCTGCAGAAAATCTCGAATGGCTTGGCCCTCCCCGACCATAGTTAATTCATTACCCACCGGCAGCGCCAGGGGACCCACCCGAGGGCCGCCACTCGCCCTATTTTGGCCGATCATCCGCAAGACCGTCGAGCGTGCGATGGCGAAGAATTGCGTGGTCAGCGCCGATTGCTCCCCGCCCGGCCGAATAATGACGGCATCGGCCTGCACCTCATATTGGTAACCCACCGACTCGGTGATAAAGTCGAGCACACGCTTGAGCGAAAGATTGCGTAGAGTCAGATTGATTAGCGGATGGGCCATGCTGGGATCGACCAGAATGAGGTTAACCCCCTTGGAGCTGGGGTCCGTGAGATCATACTCCTCGGTGAGCGCGCTCAGCGTGTTGATCACGCGCCCAATTTCTAAGCCGCTAAAATTCACACTAGGAATTATGATGCGGTGGAGCTTATCTTGGAGCGGCGATGACCCCGTCGACGCCGCGACGATGCCTTCTGGTTCGCGCCGCGCATTGGGACGCTGCCAAGCCCGATCAACCGCCCCGAGCATGGCGGCACTCGCTTGAACCCGAGCTCCGCTTGGGCCGGCGCTTTCACGGCGCAGTCGGTTAAGCAAAAACTGCGCCTCCGCATTACTTGGATCCGCCGCGAGGGCCTGCTCTAAAGTATTCCGCGCGGCGACCGGTTCGTCGGCGAGATATTGTCCGCGCCCCCGCGCCACCAACACGGCGACCGCCTCCGCCGGCCGCGCTGTGCGCAACTCAGGCACCGGCGCCAACTGGGCGACCTGCGCGCTCAACGAGTAATCAGTTAGCCCGCATAATAAAATACTCCAGCGAAGAAAAGTTTTCATATTTTTAAAAATTTTAACGGGCGGCAATATCAGGGATCGCCGGCGCGGCTCCCCGCGGCATCTTGTCGGCTTGGGTCCGGATCGGCGGCAGCGGGCTGTTGATCGGTCGGAGCAGATGTATTTCAGCCTCGGGTAAACCAATAATCTGTCGGCCCACCCGCACCTCCGGCGGAGTTAACTGGACGGCCTCAATCCGGTAGCTCTCCCCCGCGATGGAAAAGGAATCACCCGCCCGGAGCTCGTGCCGCGCTCCACCGGCCAGCGGTTGCAGCACGGCCAGCGGCGTATCCGTGTAGTGCGGCCCACGGCTATCCAACCAGACCTCGCGCCCCGTACGGTCTTCCGTTAGCAGGGCGAACGCGGCCGCCTCGTAGACGGGCCCAGATTCGCTCGTTGGGACCAAGACCTTCTTCACCTCAAAGTGCGTGAAGGTTAGGCCAAGCTCCGCAAAATAATAACCCGGCCGAACCAAACTTGCCTCAGGGTGCTGCGGCCGAACGAACGTGGCCCGATAATCATGCGCTGGACCGACGTAACCCACCAACTGCAGCGGATAGAGTTCGGGTTTTACCGCTAATAATTGAATGCCCAGAGACGGTTGCCCCTCGGTTAAATTAGCGGGTGCCGTGACAGTGTAGGTTCGATCGCGCCCATCATAGTAAATGACGGGCGGAGTGAAGAGCTCGTAGACCCAACCGCGGCCCGCTGACTGAGCCGGCGGTTCCGGCCAGACGGGCGACTCCTGAGCGGAAGGCGCCGGCGGGACGATCGGCGAATTCGCCCCAGAGAAACGTATGGCCACGGGCTGGCTGCGAATGCGCCGGATAACCCCTTGCTGCTGACTAGACCAAATCCAACTAGCGACGTTCAAGCCCACGACGGCGACCAGCAGAAGTTTTTCGCCAGACTGCTTAATTCGCGCCATCATGGAGCCGGTGGGGCTGAGCAAGGTAACAGATCGATCGCCTCGATGATCACGGAGAATTTTGAAAAAACCGGGGGCACCACTACGGCCAGCCCAGCGGGAGCAGTGGGGGCGCTCGATCCCAGGGTTTGGGTCGGGTTAGTTAAAGTCTCTACCTCTACGCTTCGGACGATTAACGGCAGATCAAAGTCCGCTAGGCACTGTAGAAACACGCGGAGGGCTTGCGTTTGGCCGGTAAATTCCACGCGCCAGGCCGTGCTCTCAATCTGCCCGGGAACGCGGAGTGACCAAGCGGTTGGCAGCACAAAAAAATCGTCCCCCGCGCCCCCGCGCCCCTGTGACGGTGCAACCCTATTCGCCGAAGCAAACTGCGGTGGCGGCAGCGGGCGGCGCAGTGCTTCGGGGAGTGGACGCTCGCGTTGGAGCGAGAGTAAGGCCAGCGGTTGGGCGGCGTAGAGCAGTTGCAGTATTTGTGCGGCCAGCTGGCGCTGACGAAAAACGGCCGCCGCTAACTCAACCGCGGGACCCTCATGGGCATAGTCTGAAAAACCAAAATTCTCCTCGGGCCGCGTCGCAACGTGCGCGCGCTCAGCGAGCTCGCGTGATTTTTTAATAAAATCAGCTAAGTCAAAAAAAAGCCCGATCGCCGTCGGCGGTAGCGGTGGCTCCAGAGCCGCGGCCGCGCGGCCCCGCAAGG
>SXZN01000048.1 GCA_005787865.1 Opitutaceae bacterium
AAAAATACGGCCCACGTGGCATCGACGCCCAAGCCCGTTGGCATAAACAAACGGCGAATCAGGACCGGCAACCAATGATCGGTCGCGAGCGCATTGGCCTTGGTCATTTTAATAATCGCCGCCCCCCAATCGAAGGCAAAATAAACGCCGAAGGATATAAGCGTGCCAAAAATCGCCCCGAACAAACCGCGCTCCCGCACATGAAACAAGTTCGCCTTGACCTTAATAATAAGACCGCGCCGTAGCTCTGAAAATACATATTGAGGGCGTAGAGCACGGAGAACACCCCCACTAACCGCATCTGCAATCGACCGGTCACCACCAGCCAAGTGACCACCCCGAGCCCCAGATTGGCCAGGGAAGCGCCTAGCGCGGCAATAATTATGCCTTTCTTGCCGCCAATTTTATCCACCAGCGGTCCGTTCACGAGAAACGACAGAGCATAAGTTCCCGTGCCGGCCGCAAAGATTAGCCCAAATTCCTCATTCGTCATCAGGCTACCGAGCGCCGTTTTTGCCACCGTTAAATTATAGCGCCCCATGTAGAGAAACGCATACGTCATCCCGAGAGGGAACCAATTGATGAAGCGACGGCTTAAAAACCACGGACCGTGCTTGAGCGGATTATTATAAAAATAAATTCCGCTGACAATCAGCAGACAGCAACCGACGAGGCCGAGATCCATGAGACTAAGTGAGGTTGGAAATAACTACTAATGCGCAGCAACGAGAAATATTACCGAACGAAGCTACGCCCCCGCGGCATCAAGGCACGCCGAAAATATCCGAGCCCGCCGAATTAATTTTGGCCTTCGCGCAATTGTAACACCGCGACGGCGGCGACCCCGACCGCGTCCCTTCGATCGGCTATCGCCGCGGCCCTGAGCGGGTTAAATCCTTCTGCCTGCGACTAGCGTGGGTGGTGGAACCACGTCACCGACAGGACGCGCGGGTATTAGTCTTTGCCGGTTGGCGCAATTGCTGCTGACCTTTGACGCTATGCCTTCGACCAATTCCCTGCGGCGCACCAAAATTATTGCCACCCTGGGGCCGGCCACGGAAAGCGAGGCCATGCTGGTAAAACTCATCACCGCGGGCGTCGACGTCGTTCGGCTGAATATGGCCCACGCTAAGCATGACTGGACGCGCCTGATCATTCGCCGCATTCGCGCCGCGGCCCAGCAGGCTGGACGCGAAGTAGCCATCATGATGGACATCAAAGGTCCCGAAATCCGGACCGGCGATTTAGCGGTACCGCTCGAGCTGCGCGTTGGAGAAATTTTCGACTTCACCGTCAAACCCGGGGCCGAACGCGATAACGGCGAAGAAATCCGCTCCGTTGATGTGAATTATCGCGACCTCGTTAATGACATCAAGATTGGTGATACCGTCCTTGTTGATAGCGGTCTCATCCGCCTCGAGGTCCTCACCAAAGATCAGGCGCACATTCGCTGTCGCGTGCTCACGCCGGGTTCGCTGACGTCGCGCCGCCACATCAATTTGCCGGGGGTCCATGTTAATCTCCCCTCTTTCACCGAAAAAGATAAGGCCGACACGATCGTCGGCATTGAAGAGGGGGTTGATTTTATCGCGCTATCGTTTGTGCGCGAAGCCTCCGATATTGAAAAACTTCGGCTCTTCTTGAAGGAGAGAAATTCCCCCGCGCGCATCGTCGCTAAAATTGAGGACCAGTCCGCCATCGATAACCTCGATGACATCATCCGAGCAACCGACGTCTTGATGGTTGCCCGCGGCGATCTCGGCATCGAAGTGCCGCTGCAAGAGTTACCCGTCATTCAGCGCCGCGCCGTGCGCACCTGTTTGGCGATCGGCCGACCTGTCATTATTGCCACCCACATGCTGGAATCAATGATCACCCAGCCGATGCCCAACCGCGCGGAAATTACGGATGTAGCGAACGCGGTTTATGAGCAGGCCGACTGCGTCATGCTCTCAGGGGAAACGACCATCGGGCAATATCCGCTCGAGTGCGTGCGGATTCTCGACACCATCGCGCGCCGGATTGAGGCGGAGCAGACAACAGATATCCCCGAGCCCGCCGTGTTTATTGGGGAGCGCATGAAGGTATTTCGTGCCGCCGTCGTGCTGGCCAACGAAATCCCGCGATCACTGATTGTCGTATTTACGCGGCATGGCACCAATGCCGCTGGCCTCGCCGCCCACCGACCACCGCGTGCACCCATTCTCGCCATCACTGACTGCGTGGAAACGATGCGTCATTTGCGCATCGTCCGAGCCGTGGAGCCTTTTTTACTCGTGCCCTTCAGCAATCCTGAGGCAACGATCGAGCGAGCGACCGCCTCTCTGCTAAAATTGGGTCGGATTCGCGAGGGCGACAAATTGATCATTGTTTCCGATATCCAGACGAAAGATCGGCGCATTGATAGTATTCAACTACGCGAAGTTTTTTCCGCCAGCCCATGAAGCAATTACTCCTGAGTTTCTGCGTATTATTTAATGCCGCTGGTTTGACCGCGGCTTCATCCGCCCCCGCCCATCTCGCCGCCCCCGCTTATTTCTTGGCGCCCGCGGCACTCGATCTTCCGGCCTTACTCCCCCCACCGCCCGCCCGAGATTCTCTGGTGCAGCAGGCCGAACTGGAAGTACTCTATCAGCTGCAACTCGCGCGAACTCCAGCGCAAGCAAGCCAAGCACACCTGATCGAAGCGGAGGATTTTTTTAGCTTTGGCGCGGCCGTTCTCGGTCCGTGGTTCACCGCGACTAATCTACCTCAAACGGCCGCCGTCCTCGCCCACCTCGGCAGTGACTTGGATTTATTTAGCCGAGCGACTAAAACATATTTCAATCGACGGCGGCCGCCCTTTCTGGATGTGCGGCTCCAGCCGTGTGTGGAATTACGAGACACCGGCTCTTATCCCAGTGGTCACGCAATGCGCGCCACCGCGTGGGCCGCGGTGCTCAGCAGTCTTTTTCCTGAGCACGCCGCCGCTTTT
>SXZN01000275.1 GCA_005787865.1 Opitutaceae bacterium
TAGCGAGTGTAACCCGCGGAAGAGAGCGCCAGCCAGCGCACGCGCTGATGCGCCATCACTTCCGCCGGCGTCGGCTGCCCATACGCAATGTCCGCTTCCGCCAAGGCGGGGTCCGGCTCGGCTTCGACTAACACCGAACGAGTCGAGCTCGCGGATTGCAGCAAGCGGCAACCGGCCGACGCTAAGCCGGCAGTAAACAGTTTATGGGCCTCAGGCCGCAGAGTGTAATTGGTCCAAATCGTCAGACTCATAAAATCATCACACTAATGGAAAGCGTCCGCGACAAGCCAAACTGTGAATGCACCATTATGGCCATTACGGCGCCATGCTGAAGGGGGCCCCTGTTTTGGCGCGCACTTCCTCAAGCGTCACTCCGGGATGCAGCTCCTTGAGCAACAAACCACGACTTGAAGATACTTCGAAAACGGCCAGATCGGTAATAATTAGGCTGACGACCCCGCGTCCGGTGATCGGCAAGGTGCAGTGCGGCAGAATTTTTGGGCTACCGTATTTGGCACAGTGCTCCATCACAACCACGACGCGCTTTACCCCGGCGACCAAGTCCATGGCGCCGCCCGGGCCTTTCACCATTTTTCCAGGGACCATCCAATTGGCGATATCACCATTCGCCGCCACTTCGAGCGCGCCGAGTATAGATAAATCAATATGGCCACCACGGATCATCGCAAAGGAGTCGGCGCTCGAGAAAAAAGCGGAGCCGGGAATGGTAGTGATGGTTTGCTTGCCCGCATTAATCAGATCCGGATCCACGGACTCTTCCGTGGGGAACGGCCCGATTCCGAGTAAACCATTTTCAGACTGCAGCGTGACGTTCATGCCCGCGGGGATAAAATTAGCAACCAAGGTCGGGATCCCGATCCCCAGATTAACATGATAACCATCATGCAACTCCTGCGCGGCGCGCCGCGCCATCAATTCGCGCACCGGTGATTCTTTCTTGGCAGCGGCACTCCCGCGGACCGTGCGAAACTCGATGCGTTTCTCATAATTACTCCCTTGAAAAATCCGATCCACGTAAATGCCCGGGGTGTGAATTTCATCCGGGGCCAAGACACCAATCTCGACCAATTCCTCGACTTCCGCGATGCACACGTGGCCGCAAGTCGCGATCATCGGATTAAAATTACGGGCCGTTTTGCGATAGATAAGATTGCCCGCCTTGTCCCCGCGCCACGCCTTAACGAAAGCCACATCCGCTTTAATGCTGGGCTCGAGCACATATTCTTGGCCGTCAAATAGCTTAGTCTCTTTGCCCTCGGCCAATTTCGTGCCCACCGCGGTTCGCGTATAGAAGCCAGGAATCCCAGCTCCGCCCGCGCGGAGTCGCTCGGCCAATGTGCCCTGAGGAATCAACTCCAGCTCCAGTTCGCCCGCGAGTACCTGCCGCTCGAATTCCTTGTTCTCGCCCACATACGAGGCCAACACTTTTTTAATTTGCCGCGTCGTGAGCAACAGGCCCATGCCGAAGCCGTCAACCCCGGCATTATTTCCCACAATCGTCAGGCCCTGCACCCCACTATCACGCAAGGCCGCGATAAGATTCTCTGGAATACCACAGAGTCCGAAGCCGCCAGCGGCGATGGTTTGATGATTTTGGAGGAGGCCGGCGAGCGCCGTGACCGCATTGGGGTAAACTTTACTCATGAGGGTAAGCGATTCGTAAGAGATTAAAATAATTACAGCCGTTCCACGCACACCGCGAGTCCTTCGCCACCGCCGATGCAGATGGTCGCGACGCCGCGCCGCGCGCTGCGTTCTTGGAGAGCAGCGAGGAGGGTCACGATAATACGCGCGCCACTGGCGCCAATGGGATGACCGAGCGCGATGGCCCCGCCGCGCACATTCAGTTTATCCGCCGGTACTCCGAGTTCCTGTTGCAGCGCGAGCGGCACCACCGCAAACGCTTCGTTTACTTCCCACAGATCAACGTCCGCCACTTGCCAACCAGCAGCGGCGAGGGCCGCTTGGGTGGCTTGCACGGGAGCCGTTGTAAACCACAAGGGATCCTGGGCCTGACTACCAAACGAAACAATGCGCGCGATGGGCTGCAAACCACGCGCCTGCGCCAGCGCCGCGGTCGTGAGCACGAGCGCCGCGGCCCCATCATTAAGACTAGAAGCATTCGCCGGGGTAATCGTGCCGTCTTTTTGGAAAGCGGGCTTCAAGGCGGGGATTTTATCGTACTTAACCCGCGCCGGACCTTCGTCCTGATGCACGAGCGTGACGTTGCCCTTGGCATCACTGAGTTCGACGGGCGTAATTTCAGCCACAAATTGACCCGCTTGCTGCGCCGCGTTGGCGCGCTGAAAGCTCGTAATGGCGAAGGCATCTTGTTGCGCCCGGGTGAATTTATATTTGGCCGCACATTGCTCAGCACAATTCCCCATATGAATATTGTTATAGGGATCCCACAGCCCATCCGTGATTACTGAATCGACAACTTGTTGATGGCCCAACCGGTAGCCATCACGGGCCTTGGGTAACAAGTAAGGGGCGAGCGACATATTTTCCATGCCCCCCGCAACGTACATTGCACCCACGCCGGCCTGAAGCGCGTGCGCTGCCTGCATGACGGCCTGCAACCCCGAACCACACACTTTATTAATTGTCACGCAGCGCACAGACGAGGGTAAGCCCGCCTGCAAGGCGGCCTGGCGGGCCGGCGCCTGACCCTGACCAGCGGACAAGACATTACCCATGAGACAGTCGGTGATATCCGCCGCCGCGATGCCGGCCTGCGCCACCGCGCCTTTAATCGCCGCGGCCCCCAACCGGGGGGCTGGCACCGTCGAGAGAGCGCCTTGAAAAGCACCGAGGGGCGTCCGCGTAGCCGAAAGTATCACGATAGAGTTCATACAAGAATCAGCAGGATTAAGGGGTAAATTCTGGAAGTAAATTCTAGCGAAGATCGTTTAATTTTAACGACTGCCTCAACTCGGGCGCGGAATGGTAAATAATTCAGTCGTGCGGGTATAATAATCGCCGCCCATGCGACCGATCGTATCCAGCAAGCGTGGATCGATTTGTCCATCCGCCCCCAACACCTGCTCGCTGACATGCATTCAGACGACCGTCCCGAATACGACGTTGGCGGAGAGCGGCCCGGTCCCGATGTTAACGATGCGCTCGAGTCGACACTCCAAGGACACCGGCGCGGCCGCGACGCGCGGTGGGCGGACTTTAAGCGATGGCGCGGTCGCAATCTTGAAATGATCAAATTCACTTTCACCGTGTGGGAGCGGCGCCGCGGTCGCGTTCATGGACTCACGCAACGCATAAGGGACGACGTTGATCACAAATTCAGGGACTTGCTCCACATTGATCACGCTGTCCTTTTTCTTGCCCTGACGGTCGACCGCCCCCGTGAAAAGCAATGTTGGGGGACTGGCGCAGACCCCCTGAAAAAATGAGAAGGGCGCTAAATTAGTGTGGCCGGCCGCGGAAATGGTCGAGACCCACGCAATCGGCCGAGGGTTAATAGCGTTAATCAACCACGGATAAGCTTCTCGCGGGGAAATTTTTTCAAAATCGATCAGCATAATTAA
>SXZN01000049.1 GCA_005787865.1 Opitutaceae bacterium
AATTTGATGTCGGGACGAGTGGAGCGGCCTTTCTTGATGGCGATTTCCATCAGCTGGCCCACGCCGGTCTGATCGATTGAAGCGAAGGGATTCTTCTTCATGATCTCCGACTCTTGATAGGCGCCGAGGAAGGAACCGGAGTCATCGCGCGACATGCCGAGGCAGGTTTGCGTGAGGTCGTTGGTGCCAAAGCTGAAGAATTCAGCGGTCTGCGCAATCTCGTCAGCAGTCAGTGCGCCCCGCGGAATCTCGATCATCGTGCCGACCGTGTAGGCAATCTTGACTTTCTTTTCAGCCATAACGGCGGCGGCGACCTCGTGCACGAGGGCGGTTTGCAGATCGAGTTCCTTCTTGAAGCCCACGAGTGGGATCATGATCTCGGGCTTGGCTTTGTAGCCGGCCTTGGTGGCGTCAGCCGCCGCTTCGAGCACAGCGCGGGCCTGCATGGCGGTGATCTCGGGATATTTGATCCCGAGACGACAGCCGCGGAAGCCCAGCATGGGGTTGAACTCATGCAGCTCGTGAACGCGCTTCATGATTTTCTCCACGGGAATATTCAGTTTCCGCGCGAGATCCATCTGCGACTCCTTGGAGTTCGGGAGGAACTCGTGGAGCGGCGGGTCGAGGAAGCGGATAGTAGCCGGGAAGCCTTTGAGTGCTTTGAAGATGCCGAAGAAATCTTCGCGTTGATAAGGCAGTAGTTTCGCGAGGGCGGCTTGGCGATCAGCCAAGTTACCGGCGAGGATCATCTCGCGCATGACATCGATGCGATTGCCCTCGAAGAACATGTGTTCCGTGCGGGTCAGGCCGATGCCCACAGCCCCGAAGGCCATGGCGTTCTGGGCTTGCTCGGGGGTGTCGGCGTTGGTGCGGACCTGGAGCTTGGTGGCTTGGGCGCACCATTTCATGAGCTGGACGTAGCTCTTGAATTTCTCCGTGGCCTGCGCCTCTTGGTCGTCGTGGAGTAGGCCCGCGATGATTTCGGAAGGAGCGGTGGGAATCTTGCCGGCGTAAACGGTCCCGATGGTGCCATCGATGGAGAGGAAATCCCCTTCGGCGTAAGTGGTGCCTTCGACGGTGACCGTCTTCTTTTCGTAATCAACCTGCAGGGCCGCGGCGCCGCAGACGCACACTTTGCCCATTTGGCGAGCGACGAGGGCGGCGTGGGAAGAAACCCCGCCGCGGGCAGTCAGAATACCTTCGGCGGCAATCATGCCGCGCAAATCCTCCGGCGAGGTTTCGACGCGGACGAGGAGGACTTTTTCGCCCTTCTCAGCCGCGATGACGGCGCGATCAGCGTTGAAGTAGATTTGGCCAGTGGCGGCGCCGGGGCCGGCGGGTAGACCGGTGGCGATGACTTTAGCTTTTTTCACTTCCGCCAAATTAAATACGGGCGCAAGGAGCTGCTCGAGTTGGTCGGCGGGATTGCGCAGAATGGCGGTCTGCCAGTTGATGAGCTTCTCCTTCACCATATCGATGGAGAACTTGAGGGCAGCCATCGCGGTCCGCTTGCCGTTGCGCGTCTGCAGCATGAACAGCTTACCTTCTTGAATCGTGAATTCGATGTCCTGCACATCCTTGAAGTGTTTTTCCAGAATCGCGCGAACCTTCATGAGTTCGGCGTAAGATTTTGGCATCTGCGCCTTGAGGTCGGCCACCGGCTCAGGGGTGCGCACGCCAGCGACGACGTCTTCGCCTTGGGCGTTGATCAGGAACTCACCGTAGAATTCGTTGGTGCCGTTGGCAGGGTTGCGCGTGAACGCCACGCCCGAGCCCGAGGTGTCGCCCGTGTTGCCGTAAACCATGGCTTGGACGTTAACCGCGGTGCCCCATTCGGAAGGGATGCCGTATTTAGCGCGGTAAACTTTAGCGCGATCGTTCATCCAGCTACCAAAGACTGCCCCGGCGGCGCCGCGGAGTTGGTCCCACGGATTGTTCGGGAAGTTTTTCCCGGTGCGATCATGGACGAGAGCCTTGAAGCGGCGGACGAGTTCCTGTTGATCAGCGGCGGTGAGTTTAGAGTCCTCGATGTCGCCGTGATATTTCTCGTGTTTGAAGCCATGGATCACCGTCTCAAACGGATCGTGGTCTTCGCCTTCGCGCTTTTGCACTCCGATGACAACGTCGCCGTACATTTGAATGAAGCGGCGGTAGCAATCCCAGGCAAAACGCTCGTTCTTAGTGGCGGCCGCGAGGGAGAGAACCGTTTGGTCGTTAAGACCAAGATTGAGAATGGTATCCATCATGCCCGGCATGGAATCGCGCGCGCCCGAGCGCACGGCTACGAGGAGGGGAAAGCCGGTGGCGTCACCAAACTTGTAGCCCATGATTTTCTCCATATTCTTCACGCCGGCTTCCATTTGGGCCTGAAGCGAAGCTGGATAGGTGCGTTTATTGGCGTAAAAATAGGTGCAAACCTCCGTCGTGATGGTGAAGCCGGGAGGCACGGGGAGGCCGATGCGGGTCATCTCCGCGAGATTGGCGCCCTTGCCCCCGAGGAGGTTCTTCATGGAACCATTGCCATCGGCCTTGCCGGCGCCCCAGGAGTAGACGCATTTGAGCGCCTTGCCTTTGGCGGCGGATTTAGGAGCGGATTTCTTGGAAGCGGACTTTTTGCCCGCGGACTTCTTAGCAGTGGATTTCTTAGCCATGTTATAGGTGGAAATAGGACGAAAGGGCCACCATCGCAAAGGTTGGGTGCAGGGGTGTCAACGATGGAGGCGGGTGGAATTAAGAGATTTTTCGGGGCGTGATTTTTGGGCTGCGGTTGGGTGAGGGGGGATTAATTTAACAGGCCAAGGCAGCGGACTAAAGAATGGGCTCGGTGGGTTTTGCTAAATTCCCGTAGGCAGCGAAATACGGAGATTGCCGACGACGACCAAAATTGTTTGTAGGTCAGGCGCGTGAGCGAAGAAGTACCCATTGACGAATACCATGAAGGCGGTTCCCCCGAGAACGAGCCGACGCCGGCGGCTGCCACGGGCGCGCCCAAGCCGATGGGTTTTCTTGAGCATCTCGAAGATTTGCGCATGACGCTGGTCAAGAGCGCCGTCGTCTTTGGCGGCTTCGTGACGCTGATCGCGTACTGGGTCGATGATTTTGCCAAGGTGCTCAGTTGGCCGCTGGAGCGGGTCAAGCACGACTACCCGCAAATGAACACCGAGCTCATAACCAACAGTCCGATGGGGGTGTTTAGTGTGATTATCGATATCTGCCTCATCGGCGGCTTGGTGCTTTCGCTGCCGTTTATATTATTTTTTGTCGGCCAGTTTATTGCCCCAGCTCTCACCAAACGAGAGCTCAAGGTCCTGCTCCCTACTTGCTGTTCGGCGTTGTTGCTCTTTTTGGGCGGCGCTTCCTTTGGTTATTTCATCATTACGCCGAGTACGATTCGGGTGGCTTATGAACTGAATCAATTAATGGGCTACACCGTGCTCTGGACGGCGGATCGCTATTACAGCTTGCTGATGTGGCTCGTGCTCGGGATGGGGGCCGCTTTTGAATTTCCGCTCTTGATTGTGCTGGCGGTCTACATGGGTTTGGTTGAGGTCGCGACCCTGCGCAAATATCGGCGGCACGCTTATATCGTAATCTTTATAATCGCGGCGGTGATTACGCCGACGCCTGATCCGATTAACCAATCCCTCTTTGCGCTGCCGCTGATTGTGCTCTATGAGGTAGCGATTTTTGTGGCCGCCTCGTTGAAGCGCCGCCGGAAGGATGAGATTATTGAGGTTTGAGCCTGGGGCGCAAATTCAGTTCGACAAACCGCCCGTCAACTCCTTCTTTTTCCGCCATGGCCTCTTCTGTGAAAAAACCATTCTCGCTCTTTAATCTCCTCCTCGACTCAGGGCTGACGGCGATTGCCTTCAGCATTTTTTATTGGCTCGTGAATTCGCATGTGCCCTCCAACGACCCGGCGATGATCAAGCTCTGGGGCGGTCTCGCCGCGGGTTGCATGGCGGGGGTGTTTTGGCTCGCCTTGCAGATGTTGAAAACGGTTTACCGTTTTCAACGCGACCAGCGTAAATAAAGCGCGCGCGGCGACTCGCCTGCTCAGGTTAGGGTTCCGCCGGGATCAGTATCTTGGGAATTGCCGCGGTCAAATTTTCGGGGGCAGCTGCGGTGATTAATACATTGTCCTCGAGGCGGACGCCACCCAGGCCAAGACATTTTTCGGCGAGCGGCCAGTTAACGCAGTCGCAGTATTTTTCCCGCCGGACGGGATCATTCAACAAGGCGGGGATGAAATAGAGGCCGGGTTCAATCGTGACAATATAACCGGCGCGCAAAATGAGATCCTGCCGCAAACTGGCGAGGCAGGGGCGCGGATCTTTCGTTCGGCCTGGTTCCATGCCACTGGCGTCGCGCACGCCGAGACCGAGCATGTGACCGATGCCGTGGGGAAAAAAGAGCATGTGCGCCTCTTGTTCGATGAGCGAAGTGGCCGAGCCCTTCATCAAGCCCATCGTGATCAGGCCATCGATCAAATCGACGGCAGCGCCGAAATGAATATCTCGCCACTCCGCGCCGGGGCGGCAGCGATCGATCGCCCGCAATTCTGCATTCAGCACGTTCTGATAAAGATCGCGCTGGAACGCACTCGGTTCACCGGCGATGTAGGTGCGCGTGACGTCGATGACGTAGCGATCGAGTTGGGCGCCG
>SXZN01000276.1 GCA_005787865.1 Opitutaceae bacterium
CGAATGGCCATCGTACCATCTTTGTTGTCACCCAATAACAGCGGTGCATCCGGCAAAGCCCGCAACGTAACCTCGTAGTCGATAAATCTTCCGGTGGCGGTGCCGTGAAAACGCAGCGTCCGCTCATCGCGGCAAATTAACCGGCCGTCGGGTGCCACCAAATGGTTGCGCGCGCGCAGCACCCCGATCGCTCCACTGGTCGTCTCGACCAAACCGACCGACACCGTCCGCCCTTTTTCTTTGGGTGATTTACCCATATCGCCGCCCGCTTCATTCCAAAAATCAACCCCGTTGACCATGCTGTGCGCAAACCACAAGGACCGGTGCCAGGGATGATCACGGTCCTCCCCCGGCGTTTGCTTCATGGGAAAATCGCGCGTCAGCCCCTGACCATCAACCGCAAGAATGGGATAACAATAAGGTCGCGAGGCCCCATCACCGTGGACATATTCGGTGAAAAGCTGGCCGGCTATTTCGACCCGCACGCGATCGGGCAAGGCGGTCAGCGTCACCGCTTGCGCCGTCTCTGCGCCAAACAAGCAGGCGGGCAATAAGTTCAAGCCAGCCATCAGTAACCCAAGCGGCGGTAACCAGCGTTTCATCATCTCACGCAAATGCGCGGCGGCCTGCGCCGCAACGGCAAAGCGCCGCAAGCGTTACAACCGCCCGGGTCGCAATTCATGCGGGCCGTCCATTTTTTCGTGTTCAACGAGGCAATTCATAGGCAAATCCTTCTCGTATGATTATTGAGCGCCCAGGTCTGATCGTAGCCGACGGCTGGAAAGACTACCAATTACTTGATTGTGGCCAAGGGATGAAACACGAGCAGTGGGGTCCTTATACTTTGGTGCGGCCCGATCCGCAAATTATCTGGCCGCGCCCGAGTAAACAGGCTCGCTGGGAAAATTGGGACGGCTTTTACCACCGCAGCGAGACCGGCGGCGGCAAATGGGAATTTCGCCAGAAATTGCCCGATCACTGGAGCATTAACTACGGCGCCCTGACTTTTAAGATTCATCCCACCAGCTTTAAACACACAGGTCTCTTCCCAGAGCAGGCCGTTAATTGGGACTGGTTTACCACAAAAATTAAAGCGGCGCGCGCCGCCGGTCGCGAAGTCAACGTTCTCAATCTTTTCGGTTATACCGGGGCCGCCACGATCGCCGCCGCAGCCGCGGGTGCCAGCGTCTGCCACGTCGATGCGGCCGAAGGCATGGTTAAATGGTGCAAAGAAAATGCCGTGCTCTCCGGCCTCGCCGATGCGCCCATCCGCTACATTACGGATGATTGCCTCAAATTTGTCCGCCGCGAAATCAAACGGGGCCGCAAATACGATGCGATCATTATGGATCCGCCGACTTACGGACGGGGTAGCACGGGAGAAATGTGGAAGCTCGAGGATCATCTCTGGGAGTTGCTCAATGAGTGTAAACAAGTTCTCAGTGACCAACCGGTCTTCTTTCTGATCAACGCCTATACGGCTAGGCTCTCCCCTACCGTCGTCGTTAATCTGCTCGCCGCCTTACTGGCCGGTGCCGGCGGCCATCTCTCGGGGGGCGAAGTCGGGTTACCTGTTCAGCAGGATAAGAAAATTTTGCCCTGCGGCATCTTCGGCCGCTGGTCAGCCCAGTGAGCACACCTTGCAAAATCGGCGTGGATGGTGGTGGCACTAAGACCGAGTGCATTCTGCTTGATGCGGAAGGGGTCATCATGGCCCAACACCTTGCGCCAGGTTGTAACCCCAGCCATATAGGGCCAGCGGCGGCGCGGGCAATCTTAGCTGAAGCCCTCGCCGCGCTTTTGCTAAAAGCAAAAACTGCCCAGGTCCCCCTGACCGTCACGAGCACATTACTTTGCATGGCGGGGAATCGAGCTTTCTGGCGAGAGACAGCTGACGCCTTGACCAACTTCGGGGTAATCACGACCTGCGATGATTCGCGGCCAGTCCTTGAGCTCGCCACGCACGGCGCGCCGGGGCTCGTCCTCCACGCTGGCACCGGTTCTTTTATTGCGGCCCGCGCCCCCGATGGGTCGATTCACTATGCGGGTGGCCTCGGCTGGAAATTGGGCGACCCCAGTAGCGGCTATGATCTCGGTCGCCGCGCCATCGCCTTAGCCATGTTGGAACTACAAAGTTCTCCACCGGCCACTGGGCTTAAATGTTCACTGCTCGTTACCGCCTTGCAGGCGCATACGGGGTTAACGACGGCCTCTGATCATTCGCTTTTCTTTTATAACGATCCGGCGGCCAACGCCCAAATTGCCGCCTTCGCTCCGATGGTCATCGAGCTAGCCACCCAAGATTGTGGACCTGCGCAACAAGTGCTCGCTGACTCCCTCACTGATCTCGCGCGCCAAGCTGATGCCGTGATTCACCAACTTTTTCCGTCACCGATTACTAAACTACCTTGCGGGGTCAGTGGCCGCATCCTTAACAGCGCCCCCGCCAGCTTCGCCCTGCGTTCACTTGCCAGTAAACTTAATTGGCCAGTGGAATTACAATTTATCACGACCGCCCCGATCGAAGGCGTGCGGCGCATGCTGCTAGCCGGACGCTAATTTCTTATCATCCTGATCGCATGTGGTGGCTCTATGCATTTCTTTTGGCGGGGTTCGCGGCCCTCACCGCTCTTTTAGCTAAAGTTGGCGTGCGCGGCGTTGATTCCCACGTGGCTACCGCTGTCCGGACGACGGTGGTGCTCGTCCACGCGCGGACCTCTCTTGGGGTTTTAGTTTTTTTCAGCACCGCCCTGGCGGTGTGGCCGTGAACTCGCTCGCTGCCAGTTGCTCGGTCCTCGAGGCAGCCGACTGGGGCGAGCGCCGCGCCCTCCACGAGCAGCGGGTACGAGCGTGGACCGACCCGCACCAAGCCCGCACCGCGCGC
>SXZN01000277.1 GCA_005787865.1 Opitutaceae bacterium
CAGGTAAATTTTCTTCAGGTCCGCTTCGGGTATAACGATCGGACGATGCCGGCCCAGATCGTAGATGCCCACCGGCAGGGGACAAGCTTGCGCCGCCTCCGAGAAATGCGCGGTGATTCGCTCCGGCGTGGCGTTGAGCAGGGTCGCGGGGGCAGCGATAATCGCGTAGTCAGCGCCGGCCTCAGCCGCCGCCTGTGCATTATCGATAATCCGCGGCACCGAGTTATCGGAAACCTGGGCCGCAATCTTCAATTTGCCGCCGGCCGCCCGCACGGCGCAGCGCACCAGCCGTTGACGTTCCCGATCGGGCAACCACGGACCTTCGCCACAAGTTCCCGCCAAGAATACGCCATTAATGCCATCACGCACGGCCGCCTGAATGACGCGTTCGACGGATGGCTCATCGACCCGAAAGTCGGGCGTCAGCGGCGTGGGCAAAGCGGACCAAATTTTTATGGCAGAAAGTTTAGGCATCCCGCTTTCAAAACATCTCACCCACCCTCAGGCTAACCAAATCCACTGGTAAGTAATTATGAACAGCTCCCAACTACTCTTTGATTTACCCCGGCGCCAGTCCCTCGCCGCCCAAGCCGCCGCCTCTATCAGCAAAGCTATCGTCAACCGTACGTGGCGAGAATACCTGCCGAGCGAACGCCGCCTGTGCGAATTATTGCGCGTGAGCCGGCCCACGATTCGCACGGCGTTGCGGGTACTCGCGAAACAGGGTTTAATTAAAATCAGCCAAGGTCGCCGCAATCGCCTGCTCAGTCCGCCGCAACGCAGGACCGCGCCCCACAGTCGCTTAGTGGGTCTCGTCACCCATGAGCCGTTCGCGCACATGTCAACGACGACGCATCAAATTGTCAGCCAAATGCGCACGCAGCTCGCCGAACATGGCTTCACTATCGAAGTACTAGTCTGTCCCCTGCAAAGCGCCCGCGCCCAACGGAGAAAACTCGAAGAATTTGTGCATCAGAATCGTGTCTTCTGCTGCGTCCTGCTGTCCGTCAGCAAAGAGCTGCAGCAATGGTTTTCCCAGCACGCGGTCCCCGCCTTGGTCGTCGGTTCCTGTCATGCAGACGTAAAATTACCCTCCCTCGATCTTGATTACCGGGCAATTTGTCGCCACGCGGGCGGCGTATTCATTGGCAAGGGGCATCGCCACCTCGCGCTGCTTGTACCCCACCCGGGCATGGCCGGAGATATCGCCAGCGAGGAGGGCTTCCGGGAAGCCGGTCAACTCAACCGGCTGATGGAAGTTCGCACCAGCATCGTTTGCCACAATGGCACCGCCCAGAATATCGCGACCAAACTCGATGCGCTTTTTAACTCAGCTCACCCGCCCACCGCGCTGCTCATCGCTAAGCCGCAGCATGTCTTCATCGTGGTTTTCTATCTCCTCCAGCGCAGCCTGACTGTGCCCGGCACCGTCTCGCTCATTGCCCGCGACCACGATCACATTTTTGAAACCGTCAGTCCACCCATCACGCATTACACCTTACAAGAGGACACTTTTGCCCATCGGCTCTCTCGGCTGATGCTGCAGATGGTCGGCGAAAGTGATCTCCCCCCGACCCCTAATTTGATTTTTCCAAAATACTTTGCCGGCGGGACCGTGAAGCAACTGCGCTAGCCGCTGACCGTGCGCTCGCTTGAGCAGGTGGCTGAAAATCTAAATTCACTTGTAGTAATATTCTGAAAATTCAGGATGAAATTAATTTGAATACGTCCCTGTCCAAAGTTGCCCTGATCACTGGTGGCGCTGGCCTTGGCATTGGCCATGGAATTTCAGAAGCCCTCGCGGCGGCCGGCTGGAATTTGGTTATCACCGATCGTAATCCTGAGCGGGGCGCTGCCCTCGCCCACCGGTTAAGTAAAGACGGCGTTAAAGTCGAAGTAGTGACCGTCGATATCACCGCTCCCGAAGCACCCACGCAAGCGGTCGAGGCTGCTTTAAAATGTTTTGGTCGGCTCGATGGCCTCGTCAATAATGTTGGGGTGGGTTTGGTCAAAAAAGCCGGCGAAGTCACCGATGAAGAATTCCAGACCTTATTTAACGTCGATTTCCTGGCTGCATTTCGTTTCGTCCGCGCTGCCCTTCCCGCCTTGATTAACGCCCAAGGGGCGATCGTTAATATTGGTTCAGTGCACGCCCGGCTCGCCGCGCCCCAATACGCTCTCTACGCCGCCACGAAATCGGCCCTCGATGCTTTCACGCGGGGCTTAGCCGTAGACTATGGCGCGCAAGGGATCCGCGCTAATATCGTGCATCCCGGCTTAGTCGCTAGCCCTCAAAATGGCCCGCTTTTGACTAAACTTGGCGTCGACCCCGAAACCTGGATTAAGGAGTTTACGTCGACGAAACAATGTCTGCCGGATCTCGTTACGGCCCGCGAGGTGGGTGAATTAGTGGCTTTCCTCCTCAGTAAAAATGCCCGCTCGATTACCGGACAAAGTATTTATATCGACGGTGGCACGACGACCCTTTTGTGGAATAGAACCGAAAAACTTTAAGCGACTCGCTGATTTTTCGCCTAGTAAGCTGTCCCTGCCTTTCGCCGATAATCTGCCCCTGATTTTTTCCGATGTCCCTTAGTCCCGCCCGCCTAACTGCACTTCGGACCACTTACCGCCAAGGCCTGCTCGAGCAGACCATCCCTTTTTGGCTTCGTCATGGGCTCGACCACGAGCACGGTGGCTTGCTCAGCGCGCTGGGCGAAACGGGCACGCTGCTCGATTCCGATAAAGCCGTCTGGCTACAGGGCCGCGCCGCTTGGACCTTCGCGACCCTCTACAATACGGTGGAGCGAAAACCCGAGTGGCTCGCCGCCGCTAAGCTCTGCCTCGATTTTATTCGCGACCACTGTCGCGGGCCGGGCGGCAAATTATATTTTACGGTGACCCGCACCGGCGAACCCCTGCGCATGCGGCGCTATGTGTATAGCGAGTGCTTCGCGGCCATCGGTAGTGCGGCTTATGCCAAGGCCACGGGCGACGCCCCGGCCGCGGCGGAAGCGGCGCAATATTTTGATACTTATCTGCATCATAGCTTCACCCCAGGAGTCATGCCGCCAAAGACTGATCCAGCGACGCGGCCGATGCAGGGAGTCGCCCCGCACATGATTGCGATTGTGACCGCGCA
>SXZN01000278.1 GCA_005787865.1 Opitutaceae bacterium
AGCCCTAAAATATCCCGGCATCACGATCCGCGATGTTTATTATCATAAAGAAACCGCCCAAGATGCCGCCGCCAAAGTTGAGCAAGTGATGCAAGCCAACCCCGATGTCACCGGCTGGGCCATGATCGGTGGCTGGCCACTCTTTACCGACAACGCCCTCAAGTGGCAGCCCGGCACCGTGCAATGCGTCTCCGTTGATGCCCTCCCCGCCCAGCTTGCCTACATTCGCAGCGGCCACGTGCCCGTGCTGCTCGCCCAGCAATGCTACGAATGGGGTCATCGCACCGTTGAGTTGCTGATCGAAAAAATCGTCTTCAAGAAAAACCCACCAGCCGTGAAAGAGGTCAGCGCGCTCATCCCGGTGACCAAAGAAAACGTGGATGCCTTCGGCAAAAACTGGGATAAGTGGATGCCGAAGTAAAAAGCGGGATTGCCGCAAAGGAACGCAAAGATCACAGAATTTTGCTGATGAAAACGATCAATGAACTCTGTGACGTGGTCCGTGAGACCTCTTATGCCGTTCATGTCTATCATGGGCATGGACACCTCGAGAAAGTTTATGAAAACGTATTGGCCCACCGTTTGCGCAAGCTTGGTTACGACGTGAAGCAACAGTTTCCTATTCAGGTTCGGGATGAAGACGGCACGCCGATTGGCGACTATTTGGCAGACCTAATGATCGATAATTCCCTGATCCTTGAGTTAAAGGCGGCCAAAACCCTAGCGGATGAGCATCTCGCCCAATTGCTCGGCTACCTTAAATCCACGCGCATAGAACACGGCATGCTGATCAATTTTGGCTCTTACAAGTTCCAGGTAAGGAAATATGCTCTGAGCCAGACAACGCGGTCGAGTAACTCCGGCGGCATAGCGGCTCTTGTCTCTACGATCTTTGCGCTCTTTTGCGGCTAATCGCGGGCCCCATGCCTTTTCTTGAATTCAGCGGGATCACCAAACGCTTCCCCGGCGTGCTTGCGCTCGACGGGGTGAGTTTCTCCGTGGAGCGCGGGACCTGCCACGCCCTCATTGGAGAGAATGGCGCGGGCAAAAGCACGCTGGGGAAAATTCTCGCTGGAGTGCACACGGCTGACAGCGGAGAATTAAAAATGGCTGGACGCATTATCCAGCCAACTACTCCGCTCGTCGCTCGCGAACTGGGGATCGCCATGGTCCATCAGGAACTCGCCTTTTGCCCGAACCTCTCCGTGGCAGAAAATCTCTGCCTCGGTGATCTCCCCCGCCGCGCGGGTTTTGTAAATCACCCCGAACTTCGCGCCCGCGCGCGCGCTATGCTGGCCACCATCGGAGCCGATATCGACCCCGATACCATCATCGGCACGCTCTCCACCGGCCGGGAACAACTCGTGCAGATCGCCGCCGCGGTTGGCACCGGAGCCAAAGTAATCGTGATGGACGAGCCGTCTAGCTCGCTCTCCGCCACCGAAACCGCAGAACTTTTTCGCCTCGTGCGCGAACTGAAAGCTCGCGGCATCACGCTGATCTACGTCTCCCACCGAATTGAAGAGCTTTTCGCTATTTGTGACAACATCACCGTCCTACGTGATGGTCACCATGTTGCCACCGAATCAATCGCCAGCACGACGCCGCACCGAGTGGTGACGCAAATGATCGGCCGCGAATTACTCCTGGCGACGCCCAACCACCTGACGCGCCCACTCGGCGACGAATGCCTCCGCGTCACTGCGCTCAGCTCACCCCGCAAATTCTCTAACATTAATCTCTCTGTGCGGGCCGGAGAGATCGTCGGCATCGCGGGCATTGTCGGCGCAGGCCGCAGCGAAGTCGTCGAAGCTATTTTCGGACTCGATCCCGCCGCCACCGGCAGCTTGGCCGTTAAAGGGAAATTACTTCCGCTCGGCTCACTCGCGACCGCGCTCGCCGCCGGCGTTGGTCTCGTCCCCGAAGATCGCAAACGCCAAGGACTCGTCCTCGGACTGAACTGTCGCGAAAATACCTGCCTCGCCGCCCTCCCCGCCCTGACCACCTTCGGTTGGGTGCGGCGCGCTGCTGAGCAAACTCTCGCGGAACGTTACACCAAGCGACTGCGCGTCAAAGCGCCCTCCCTCGAAACCATCACCGCTGGTTTAAGCGGCGGCAATCAACAGAAGATCGCTTTAGCCAAGTGGCTCGCGCGTTCCTGCGACGTGCTGCTGATCGATGAACCAACTCGGGGCGTGGACGTCGGCGCGAAGGCTGAAATTTATCAATTGCTCGATGAGCTCGCCAGCGAAGGCAAAGCGCTCCTCGTGGTTTCATCTGAACTCCCCGAATTAATTGGGCTCTGCCGCCGGATCCTCGTGATGCGCGAAGGTGGTATCGCCGGCGAAGTTGGTCGCGGTGATTTCAGTGAAGCTACGCTGATGAGGCTGATGGCCGGAGTTGCAGCTGCGTAGCAGGTGCGTTCCGGGCCGAAGTTGCGGCGGCGTAAGCAGGTGCGATCCGGGCCGGAATTGCAGCTGCGTAAGCAAATGCGTTCCGCGCGGGAGTTGTCGCAGCTTAACTGGCACTCGCGCAATTCAGCACGCGAATCTAGCGCGGCGCTTACACAAACAACCCGCGCAATTTCTCCGAGGTCGGCGCGGCCTTTGCGGTCGTCAGCACCCACGTCTCACGGTGAGCGAGCACCTGCCCAGGTTTGACGGTAACGACGGGCCCCATCGTCTCCATCTCAACCATAAAATTAGCCGGGCCAACATAGAGGGCAATATTGGTGCCCATCGGGTAATTGCCGGCCGCTTGATAATCGACCTGCTTGGCAAAAACGAGGCGTTGGGCGGGATCATGCAGGGCGATGATGCCTGCATCCGCACGAATCATGCGTTTATTTTCGCGCCCAGCTGGATGCAGCACAAAGGCGTCTTGGGTAAATTGAAATTGCGGATCATCAAAACCCACGCCGCCATGCCCGCCACCCCAAGTGCGAAAACCAACCATCGTGGCGCTGTCCCACGACGAACCATCCCCGAGCGGAACTAAATAGCGCGTCTCCTTGGTCGGCACGGTGCAAGTGATCGCCCACAAACCGCCGCTCCACAGCATCTCGCTTTCGTTGCGCACAAAATGATCGACCGCGATACAGTCGGACTCAAGTAACGTGATTTTAAAGCCACGCTGAATACGCTGCACTGGATCAATCGCTCCCGTTAAAGTAATGCTCCGAGCATGGGTCTCCACTTCGCAGGGCTGATTGTCGGCCGCGTAAGTCTCTTCGGCTTCATCCGCTCCGGGCCGCGTCGCCCACAGCCGATGGCCACCGAGCAAATCCCATTTGCCGCGGCGATGTTTACCTGGAGCCCAGTACAGTAAATTATCGCCGTCAGGTCGGCCAAAAAAAGCCACTCGCGGCCCGCGCGCCGTAATCGCCACGAGCCGCAGGGCGGTGGTGCGCAACTCGATCGCCTCAAGCCCCTCAAAGTTAATTCGCTTAATGGTCAGGCCAGATTTCATGGATAAATGTTAACTCATTATAAACGAACGCATCCGCACAGGTAAACAGGTATTCAGCCACTGGCCCGAGCCGCAGGGCGCTCACTTTTATTATCTCAACGATTACGTAGGAAATTACGTATTTCGTTACCCCAGATTCCCCACGCTTTCCCTGGATTACATTTCCCAAACGCCCGATTTTGGCTGTTGTAACCCGTTAAACAATAAAGCCCTCCCGCGAGCGGGAGGGCTTTGAAATTGGGTGCAGAGCTTGGATTTGAACCAAGGATCCCGCGGCCGCGGGATTATGAGGCATACTCTTTCATTAGGGTATTCAGGCCATCGCCACCCTTTTGTCGCTTCATGATGTTCTCAAGACAGCGTGCATCGCCCAGCGAGATCGACTGGCTCGTCCAGATTAGATCCCATGGTCGATACTTAGAGGTCCATTTGCTTGAACCTGCATTGTGTTGGGTCACACGGATCGCGACATTCTTAGTGACGCCTATATAGAGGCGGTCCGTCAGATTTTTTAGGACGTACACTTGGTATTGGAGGTTCATCGCCGAAAAACAAAAAGTCCGGTAGCTGGTGGCCACCGGACTTATTAAATTGGGTGCAGAGCTTGGATTTGAACCAAGGACCTTCAGGTTATGAGCCTGACGAGCTACCAGGCTGCTCCACTCTGCATCAAGAGAGGGGCAACGTGCTAATGTACCTCTGGGCTGTCAAGCGGGCTTTTTTATGTCCATCAGCTAAACCACCCATCAAGCCACCGAGCTCTGCCGACGGCGCCAGGCCCAGAGTGCGAGGAGCGCGAGAAATCCATAGCTCGGCGCACCACCTCCGCCGCCGCCACCGCCACCACTACTGGGGGGGGTCGTAGGCGGGGCCGGCGCGGCATTGACCGTCAACGTAGCGGCCGAGCTCGTAACTGATCCCAGAAAATTACTGACCACCACCGTGTAACTTCCCGCCGAGGTCGAACTCGTCGCACTGATCGCATAGGTTGCCGTCGTGGCGCCAGAAACATCCGTGCCGTCTTTCTTCCATTGATAAGTGAGGACCCCATCGCCGCTGGCGGTAACACTCAGGGAAGCCGAACTCCCTGTCGTCACCGAGACACTCGCGGGCTGCGTCGTAATCACTGGAACCGTACCTGTAAGAGCGAGCGTCGTCACCACTCCTGCCGAGGTAATTTTTCTGATCACCGCATTGCCCGTATCAGCGAGGTAAAGATTACCCGAGGCATCAGCGGTCACGCCTTCCGGTTCATTGAACCAGGCCAACGCGCCCGTACCGTCCTTCAACCCAGCAATTGCGGATAAACCGGCGAGGGTGGTGACGACTCCCGCTGGAGAAACTTTGCGCACCGTAGAATTACCCGTATCAGCAACGTAAAGATTGCCCGCCGAATCGAGCGCCAGACCACTTGGTTTATTAAAGCGCGCCGCGGTGCCGGTGCCGTCAACAGAGCCACTGGTTCCCGCCGTACCGGCAAACGTCGTCACGACGCCTGAGCTCGTAACTTTACGCAGGGTGTGGCTGCCAAAATCAGCAACGTAGATTAGGTCGGTAGAATTCATCGCCACGCCCGTGGGCAAATTGAAGCGAGCTGCAGTGCCCGTGCCGTCGGTGGAGCCCGCCGCACCAGCGGTGCCGGCGAGGGTGGTGACAACTCCCGCGGGAGTGACGCGACGAATCACATGGTTGGTTTGGTCCGCCACGTAAACGTTGCCCGCCGTATCGCGGGTAATGCCGACAGGAGCAGAAAAGCGCGCCGCGGCGCCGGTGCCATCCGCGCTGCCTTTACTGCCACTCGTGCCCGCGAAAGTTGTGACCACGCCGGCGGTCGTCACTTTGCGCAAGGAGGCATTGCTCGTATCCGTTAAGAGAAAGCTGCCATCGTCGTTGATGACGAGGTCAGTCGGTTCATTAAACCGGGCGACCGTGCCCGTGCCATCGGCGGAACCCATGGCGATGGCGGTGCCGGCAAGACTGGCGATTTTGAAATCACTCGTGATTTTAACAACCACCTGAGCGGCCGCGTCGGTGACATACAAATTGTTCGCTGAATCAATCTTGAGCCCGACCGGCATCAGTAAATACGCCGGCTTAACGCTGAGCGTGGTAGCGGTGCTGGCGGTGGTTTGTCCGCTGAGAGTGACTTGGTAGCGGTAGCGATTATTGTTGAGGGCGTTGGTGGCCTGCAAGATCTCGAGGACCGCAGTCGTGGTGCCACGGTAAGTCGCATTGTCCGCGAGGTCGGTGTAGGTCGAACCACTGTCGGTGGACACCTGCCACTTAATTGTGCCGGTAGTGCTAGTGACGATCCCCAGAGCAACCGGCTTGCCCGTGATCACCATTTGCGTCGTTGGCAAAACTGGCGGGGCGGGATTGACCGTAAGCGTCGCGGCGGAGGAAGTGACGGCGCCACTATTATTAGTGGCGACCACCGTATAACTGCCCGCATCACCTGTGCCCGTACTTGCGATCGTGTAGGTGGTGCTCGTCGCGCCAGCAATAGTCACTCCACCTTTTTGCCATTGATAAGTTGGCGTTGGATTGCCGCTCGCTGCGGCGGTGAAGGTTGCAGCTCCTCCCACAATCACCGTTGCACTGCTAGGCTGGGTGGTAAAAGCCGGCGCCGCGAGTGCGGCGCTGACCGTCAGCGTAGCAGTTGCGCTGGTGACGCTACCGCTGGTACTAGTTGCCACCACCGCATAATTACCGGCATCACCCGCCGCGGTGCTGGCGATCGTATACGTCGCACTCGTCGCTCCTGAAATATTTACCCCGCCTTTTTGCCACTGATAGGTCGGTGTCGGGTTGCCGCTCGCGGCAGAACTGAAGGTAACAGCGTTACCCGCCGTGACGGTCTGGCTCAGGGGCTGCGTGGTGATGCTCGGCGCAGCTAAAGCGGGATTAACCGTGAGGATGGCCGCCGTGCTGGTCGCGGTGCCGGCGGTGCTGGTCGCCACCGCAGCGTAACTACCCGCGTCGCCCTCAACGGTTGCGGCGATTGCGTAGGTGGCCGTAGTGGCCCCAGAAATATTAGCGCCATTTTTAGTCCACTGCAGGGTCGGCGTAGGATTAGCGGTAGTCGCTACCACCACGCTAAAAGTCGCCGGGCCGCCCGCGGTCACCGTCACATTTCTGGGCTGAGTGGTAAACGTAGGCGCAATCGCCACCCCGCCCGTGATAGTAAAAATCACCTGAATAGAACCGGAGAGGCCGGTGGCATTATCTTGATTATAGCCGGTAACCGTAACCGGATAGGTGCCTGCCGTCGTGGGGGTCCCACTCACGGTCATTTTATACGGCGCGGATACATTGACCGGATTACCGCCCGCCACACTCAGCCCAGTCGGCAGCGTACCGGTCACGCGCCAGGATTTCAAAATTGCCGGGGCACCGCTCTCGTTAAATTCAACGGTGGTAGCGGTGTTGACGGTAGCATTAATCCTAAAAGTCTCGTTGGTCGCGCCAGACGTAGGCGAAGCCGCGTTGGGGCTCGCCGCCACATTCCATTCGGTGGCCCCAGCGACCGAATTATAGGCGCCCATCGCCGTTACCGCAAAAGCCGAGCGCAAGATGGCCGCGGCATTGCCGACCAACCTTGCCTCCCCCTGGACCAAGACGCGCAGCAAAGGGGTGCGCTGCAGCAATAAGATTAATATTCCCGCCGGTAATTGCAGCCAGCGGAGACGAAGAGAGAGTGCGATGAGATTCATGGTAAAAAGTGTTATGATATTTTAGGCCCCGGTGACTTTTAATTACAGCCGCAACCACTGCCGCCCACCCCACGGCCACCCGTAGAGGCTTCGCGCGAGAAATAGATATGCTCAAATAGGGTATTGCGCAACGGATCGCGGTCAGGCCGCATCGTATAATCTGCCAGGGTCGCCCGTTCCCAAGGCTGGACCGTGGTGCAGCCCGAAAAAAGGGCGGCGAGGCCGACCAATAATAGCATTAAGCAGGTGTTACGTTTCATAATTTTTCCTCCAATAAACGGATAATTTCTGCGCGCAAAGTGCGCACGGTCTCAGCTCCATAAAAACCACGGTGCACGGCACGCAGCACGCCGCGCCGATCGATTAGGTAGGATGTCGGCATCGCCGGCACTTGCAGCGCCGACACTAATTGCTGCGTGCCGTCACGCACCACGGCAAAGGCCGGAGTATAGCGCTGCAGGAATTCCTCATAAGGCCGGCTCGTCTGATCAACACTCACCGCCAGCAGGACGAAGCCGCGCCCCGCGAGCTCGCGCTGCAATTCGGAATACGCAGGAAAGGAGGCCTTGCAGGGCGCGCACCACGTCGCCCAAAAATCTACGAGCACCACTTGGCCCGCACGGGCCGGCAAGTTACCCTCGAGCGCATAACTCGCGAGATCAGGGAAAGGTTGCCCCACCTTGACGCCCGCCCGGGCGCCGGCCGAGCCAGCCAGCAGCAAGGTTAGCCCCAAGATAAATTTAGGAAGTAACGACATAATTGAAAAATCCGCGAGTTTGATGCCGAGCATGAGCGGTCACAATGCAGCCTTCTGCCCCCATGGATTCTTGAATAAATTTAATCCCATCCGCCGGATTCATAATGAACGCCGTGGTGGACAGCGCGCCGGCCTGCAAACAAGTCGGCGCGATCACGGTTACTTGC
>SXZN01000050.1 GCA_005787865.1 Opitutaceae bacterium
ATGAGTCGAATGTCGGCGTGATGATTCAGCAAGCCAACGGCAGGAGTGATCTGCTGATCGCCGCGGCCACGGGGCTGCCGAGTTCAGCCCAGCGCCGATTAGTCCAACCGGATTGGGCCGTATCAACCGATGCCGATTTTTGCCTCATCCGTCGCGATGCAAATAATGAAATCGAATATCTATTCTTAAGCGGCGGGAAAATCCTTCAAGTCGGTGAAATGCAACTCTCCCTCAACTCAGGGACCAGCCTTTTTGAAGCGAAAATCGAAGCCGGAAAATTAGTCATGCTGCGCGGAACCCCTAGTGATGTGTTAAGTTTTCGCCTTCACCCTAACCAATAGGTCGCGAAGCAGTACGGATCGTCTACGCCGGCGCACACCTTCCGTTCCATCCCTCAGGTCCTGCCCGATCACCGCGTCGATGGTGAATAACTCGGGGCATTACTTTAAGCACAAGTTATTCACTGCCTCTGCCGGTGAATAGATTGAGGGGAACATCCCCGTGACTTTTCGAGGAAGCGGACGCAGTTTAATAATGTTCCTTGATAGAACAGTCGCAGTGCGGCGGCATGAAAAACCCGCTGAGAGCGCGACTGGGATAATCCCGGGCAACCGGGGAAAGGCGGGCGGCAACTGGTGCCGCCCTCCCCTCTGTGGCGCGAGCCACGTGCAGGCAAATATCACCAGTTCCTCTGGACGGCGTCGCAGCCGTTCCAGTTATGCGACAAAGGAGCTGTGCGACGAGGCGCGAACTTAGAAACCGCGGCCAAGTCGAGTCAGATCCATGGTCAGTTTCAGACCTTGGATTGATGCAGTTACCCAGAGGGTTATGGTTGCTACTGTATGATCAGGACGCAGCGCAATGTTCCGGTGGGTCCACCCCACCAAAAGGCCCGGCCTGCAAAGGCGGGGCGCGAAAGGGACCTGGCGCAGCGGGGAGCGGGCGAGTCTGGCAAAGCTCGCAAAACCTCCTCCTTGGGGCGGCGCGTAAAACCGCGTCACCCAACTGCAAGTCGAAAGCAACCTGAGAGGTAAGAGGTCAGACCCGTTACACAGGGCCAACGCTCAGCCAAAAGCTGAGGCCGTCCCCGTGGCACGGTGTTGGTGCGAAACGCAGACGTTGTAGGCGTGCCAACACCCGTCCGGCGAGTTAACCATCGGCAGATGGAACCGAACCGGGCGAAGAGACCTCACTCGATAAATTCCGGTCTGAAAAGACCGGGACGGTCCCGCTATGAGACCGATAGCATCGCATGCCGCGGTGAGTAGCGTCGGGAAGCACACGGCCCGCGAAAGCGAGGCGCCCAATGCTGTGCGAATGGGGAAGAGTGCGTGGCGAGCACCCACCCCCGATTTTGGCCCGGGTACCGCAAGGTGCCCGGGCCTTTATCTTTACCCTTTTCAATTTGTCAGCGCGCTGGGCCAAGTTTGATGCCCGGAACCGGCTTAAGCCAAAACTCGGCGCGCTGACCGTTTTTATCTCAATTTTATTGGCGCAAGGCCGATAGGTAAGGTAGCCCATCAGGCTTACCTAGGCATTTTTTCGCCACCTGTACCCCGTTGACCTCGGCAATTTTTTTACTGCTGCGGCCCAACCTCCACGCTTACCGGCGTTGATTAGACCTGAAAACACGTGGCAAGCTGCGCGGCATGATATTATCCGCATCGCCGATTTCACTAAATCATGTTATACAACAGTTAACATTATTTTAGTGATTTTAAACGTCCGTAGATTGCTCCTAAAAATCCGCCAAGGTTCCTTCTTGCCAAGCGGGAAACCGGCTTACACTTTTGCCAATTACGTAACTTTCCAACGCCACCGCAGAAATGAATCAGAACATCCGCAATATCGCTATTATCGCCCACGTTGACAACGGCAAAACTACGCTGGTCGACAAATTGCTCAAGGAAGGCGGCGTTTACCGCGCCAATCAACGCGTGGAAGAACGCGCCATGGACTCCATGGACCTCGAGAAAGAGAAGGGCATCACCATTAAGGCCAAAAATACCTCCGTTCACTGGAAGGATAAGACCATCAACATTGTCGACACCCCCGGCCACGCTGACTTCGGCGGCGAAGTCGAACGCGCCCTCCGCATGGTCGATGGCGTACTTCTCCTGATCGACGCCTACGATGGTCCCCAGGCCCAGACCCGCTTCGTGCTCCGCAAAGCTCTCGCCCACGGCCTCAAAGTCGTGCTCGTGATCAATAAAATTGACCGCGAAAACGCGGAGCCAGCCAAGATGTACGACAAAGTACTCGAGTTGCTGATGGAGCTCAATGCCACCGAAGAACAATTCGATGCCCCGGTCGTCTACGGTTCGGGCCGCGACGGTTACATGATGCTGCACCTCGGTGACGAGAAGAAGGACATGAGCCCGCTCTTTCAGACGATTCTCGACCACGTCCCACCGCCTTTCGCCAAACCAAATGAGAGCTTCCACATGCTCGTTTCCAATATTGATTGGAGCGATTATGTCGGCCGTATCGCAGTCGGCAAAATCCTCGGTGGCACCGCCTCGATCGGTGACACCATCTTCGTGGTGCGCCATGCAGACGGCAAACGCGTCCGGGCTAAAATCAGCAAGATTTTCGAATTCACTGGCCTCGGCACTGCCGAAGCTCCGACCGCGAGCGCCGGCAACATCGTCGGCATCGCCGGCGTGGAGGATATTGACATTGGCGATACCATTACAGCTGACGAGGCCGGTCACGCCCTGCCCTTCACCCAGATTGATCCGCCAACTTTAGAGATGCAGTTCTGCGTCAACGACGGTCCGCTCGTCGGCCGCGAAGGCAAACTCGTGACCTCGCGCCAACTGCGTGAGCGTCTCATGCGCGAGTTGAAGACCAACGTCTCGATCAATATCGAAGACAGCGACAAAGCCGGTATTTTCAACGTCAAGGGCCGTGGCGCCATGCAGATCGCCGTCCTCGTCGAGACCATGCGCCGGGAAGGCTTTGAGTTGCTGGTATCGCGCCCTACCGTAATCGAACGGCAAGTCGACGGGGTCCGCCAAGAACCCTACGAAACAGTTTGGATTGAAGTGCCCGATGAATGCGTCGGTGCCATCATGTCGAATCTCGCGAACCGTAAGGGTCGCTTGACGAATATGGAA
>SXZN01000051.1 GCA_005787865.1 Opitutaceae bacterium
AGCATGCCGGCGGAAATGAGGGCGTTATCGAGGATTTGTTCCGCGACAAGCTTGGCCTTCTCGGGCGCCGCGGTGTGCGTTGCAAAGAGCCGCTTCATCACCGCGGAGCGCGGATTGATTTCGAGATTTACGCGCTGCGGCATATCAGCCCCGTCCTTGTTCATGGCCTTCATCATGCGACGCATGTGGGCGGTCATAAATTTATCGGCATTAATCGCCAGAGCCGGAGAATCCACCAAGCGATCACTGGCCTTAACTTCAGCGACTCGTTCGCCGAGCGATGCTTTCATCCAAGTGGTGAGCGTTTTGGTATCATCGGCGCTGAGGGCACCATCCGCTTGCGGGAGATCGGTTAATTTCACGTCGCCGTGATCCGCCGCGATGAGCTTCTTGCCGTCAAATTCGCGGACATTATTCATCACGTACTCATCGACGGGTTCGTAGCAGAAAAGGACTTCCAGATTACGCGCCTTGAAGGCTTCCAGGTAAGGACCGCTTTCCACCGTTGAGCGATTCGCACCGTTTAGGTAATAAATTTCTTTTTGGTCGGCCCCCATGCGGGAGACGTAATCGGCCAGCGAAGTGTGCTTGGATTTGTCTGTGAGGGAGGATTCAAACCGGAGTAATTTTACCAATTGATCTTTATGGGTAAAATCAAGCGCGGCGCCCTCTTTGAGATAAATACCGAAATTGGCGTAGAACTTAATAAATGATTCGGGCCGCTGCGTGGCTTCTTCGTCGAGGAATTTCAGGAAGCGCTTTGTGATAACCTTATTGAGTTTCTCGATGAGCGCTTTGTCCTGCATCGTCTCGCGCGAGATGTTGAGCGGAAGATCCTCGCTATCGACGACGCCTTTAAGAAAGCGAAGCCACTCGGGGAGTAAATCTTTTGGAGCGGCATCGATCAGCACTTTTCGGCAGTAGAGGGAAACCGCTGGCTCGAGGCGGGACATGCCCATCTTCTCGGTGTTTTCCTGCGGGACAAAGAGCAGCGCATTAATGGCCAGCGGAGCGTCGGCGCTGAAGTGCAGGCGCAGGCTGGGCTCATCGTAAGCGTGGGACTGGAATTTATAGAATTCGTTATACTCTTCTTCCTTAATTTCGCTCTTCGAGCGCAGCCAGAGCGCTTGGACGGTATTAATATGTTGGCCGTTTAGATTAATGGGGAACGACACGAACGCGCTGTAGCGTTCGAGGATTGCTTTGATCCGACCTTCATTGGCGTAGTCCGCGCAATCGTCCTTGAGTTCAATGACGATCTTCGAGCCGCGGCTGAGGCCCTCGACCTCCTCAATCTCATAACTACCGGAACCATCGCTTGACCAGACGTGGCCAGCTTCGCCGGTCCTCCAAGAGTGCGAGTAAACCTTGACCGATTTTGCCACCATGAAGGCCGAGTAAAAGCCTACGCCAAATTGACCGATGAGGTTGGCGTTCTTTTTGTCGCCTTCACCCAAGGCCTTGAGAAATTGCTTGGAACCCGAATGGGCAATGGTGCCGAGGTTTTCCACTAGCTCGGCGCGGGTCATGCCGATGCCGTAATCCTGCAGGGTGAGAGTTTTGGCCTTATCGTCGGTGGTGAGATTGATCTCTAGCCCCAGTTTATCATCGTGGATTTCCTTCTCGGTCAATTGCGTGTGGCGCAATTTCTCTAAGGCATCCGAAGCATTAGAAACGAGTTCGCGCACGAAGATTTCTTTCTCGGTGTAGAGCGAATGAATAACGATATCGAGCAGCTGCTTGATTTCGGCTTGGAACTCAAATTTTTGGGGAGTGGGAGTGGCCATAAATTAATGAAGAATGAGGCAGGGAAAAGAGCGCTCAACCTACAGGTCGGTTGGAGAAAATCAAGTGGCCGGGGCGGGTGGGGCTGATCGCGCGACGCGGTTACTCGTCGGCGTCGGGTTGTGGGCCAAAGAGCACCCGACCGACGCAATACACAAAGAGGACGGTGACAAAACCGACCGAGAGAATCATCGAAATCCAGCCGCCAGTGCTCATAATTTGGTTTCTCCGGAGGCCCGTGCCCAATTTTTCCCGGCTATTTTAATCAGATAGCCGACCAAGACAATTACCCCGAGGCAAAACAGGAAGGTGCCGCGCGCGACTCCGCTGGGGTTGGGCCCGACGAGATCGGTGACATAGCTGGTCGGTTTGAATTGGGCGCCCGCGCCCAAGGCAAAATTCCAGCCAAAGACGTTCGCCGCGATAAACATGACAAACACGATCAAGAGGAAGGCGGGCGAGATATATTTGAGAATGAATTTATAGAATAGGGGAATGCGCATCGCCGCGCCTTCGTGGGTTTCCGCCCAGGCCGCCTCGATGCCGATGTACCAGGAATAAACCATAACCAAAATCATGCCTTGAATAAAGATACCCACGGTCCCGATCCAAAAATCCATCGTATCGAGGGCCTTGAGGTCCTTGCTAAACCACCAAACCAGAAGAGTGCCGAGGCCCGTAAGGCCGGCCAACAGCCCCATCGCTGATTTTCGCTTCCAGCCCAGGCCTTCCTCGAAAAACGCGATGCCGGGCTGAAGCATGGAGAGCGAACTGGTGATGGCGGCGATAAAGAGCAGGAGGTAGAAGATCGTCGCAAAGAAATCGCCAAACGGCATTTTAGAAAAAACGTGCGGCAGAACGTTAAAGCCGAGGCTGAAGGTGCCTTGGCCCGCGATGCCGGCGGCCCCGAGGAACACAAAGGCAGCGGGTACGGTGATCAGACCACCGAGGCCAACTTCGCAAAACTCATTGGCGGACGCCGCGGTCAGACCAGAGAGCACGACATCATCTTTTTTACGTAAGTAGCTCGCGTAGGTGATAACGGCCCCAAAGCCAACCGAGAGGGAGAAAAAGATTTGCCCGGCCGCGGCGAGCCAGAGCTGGGGGTTTTTTAACCCCGTGGCGATGTCTTGGGGGTTCCACATGTAGCCTAAGGCATTGAGCACGTTTTGATCAGGCTTGGTCGGATCCGGCGTGCCCAGCGTCAGCACGCGGCCCAGAATAACGAGCGCGATCACGATGAGAATTGGTATGCCCCATTTGCAGACAAATTCGATACCCTTCGACAGGCCGCGGTAAATAAAGAAAAAATTCAGGGCATAAACTATGATCACGAAAATACCGACATCCTGGAGTCCGAAGCGAAGACTGGCCCCATTGGCCCCGGCGCCGGTGAAGCTAGCAAAGAAAGCGCCATAGTTAACGCCCGGTTGGCTAAAAGTGCCGGCGGCAGCGTTGAGCGCATAGCCGAGGCACCACGCCTCAATATAGACGTAGTACATATAAACCACGACCGGGATAATGAAACCGAGGAGCCCAAGATATTTGCCGAGGCGATGGTGGACGATGACATGAAAAATCCCAGGGGAGGAGTGAAAACCAGCCAAGCCGCCTTTGCGGCCGATCGTCCATTCGGCCCAACCAATCGGAATGCCGAGCACGAGTAAGGAGACGAAATAAGCGATCATGAACGCGCCGCCACCATATTGGGCGGCGAGGCCGGGAAAGCGCAGGAAATTCCCTAGGCCAACGGCGCTACCCGCGACGGCTAGAATCACCCCAAGGCGTGAGCTAAAAGCTTCTTTGATGGCAGGCATGCGTGTTAGCAAAGCGAGTTACGCGAAGCGGGCAAACTCCAATTGAAAGGAGGGTTGCTTTCAGCTTTGCTCCGCTGGGTTGGGTTGTTTGACTGACGCTGATTTGAATCTCCTGGATCAATATCTTCTGCGCGAGTGGCTCAAAATGCTCGCTCTCCTCATCGCGGCCACCATGGGCGTCCTGATGATGTCGGCGCTGTACGATAATTTTCGTGACCTAGTTCAGCTCGGGGTCGGGTCCGGTGATATTTTGCTTTATTATGGTACGCTCATGCCGAGCTATCTTTCCGTGGTGTTGCCACTGTCCATGCTGCTTTCGCTCTTGTTTGTCCTCAGCAAACTCCATCGCAATAATGAGCTCATCGCGGTGCGCTCCGCGGGTTTGAATATTTTTGCTACGACGCGCGCGCTCTGGCTGGCCGGTCTCGTACTCTGCGGGGTCTCACTTTTACTCAATGCGCGGATTGTGCCCGCTGCGGTGGAAGCCTCCCGTAGCTTGCTTGATAGTTTTCAATACCGCGCTGAGGCCAAGGCCACCCCGGGTGGATCACTCGGCCTCATCTCGAGCGTGGCTTTTGATAATCAACGGCAGAATCGGATGTGGTTTATTAACCGCTACAGCCGCTTCACGCAAACGGCCTATGGGGTCACGGTGTCCGAGCTCGATAAACAGCGGCGCGAAAAAACCCGGTTGATGGCTCGGGAAGCCCGCTACGACCCTATCCGCCGAGCGTGGACCTTTGAACAAGGTCGCGAAATGTGGTTTGATCCGGAGTCGGGCCAGTTGCAGCGGGCCGTCGCTTTTGCGGAAAAAACCGTGCCGCATTTTACGGAGGATCCTCAGCTCATGCTGTTATTTGACCGCAAGCCAACGGAACTGTCCTTCAATGAGTTGGGCCGCATCGTAGATTATTTCTCCGCCGAAGATAATCCTAAGGTCGTTCGCTACCAGGTGCGTTATTATGGATTGCTCGCGGATACGCTCGGGCCGCTGATCATTCTCGCGATTGCCATTCCCTTTGCGCTGTCCGGCGTGCGGGTGAGTCCGGCGGTGGGGGTTTCTAAGTCGATTGGACTTTTCTTTGCCTATTACTTGTTGGCGAATCTTGCGACCCTGCTCGGCGGTAAGGGCCTGCTCGATCCCCTGTGGGCGGCCGTGATGCCCAATCTTACGATGATCGGAGTGGGCACTTATCTCTTCGGCCGGATGCGCTAAAGCTAGGGCAGAAACGGCGGTGGCCAGCGGAGAAATTCTAGTTGGGCGATGCGCTCCCAGTTGGAGAAAAGAATGATGGCCCAGACGACGATGCAGTTGATGTAGGCGATGAAGACCGCTGCGCTCCCCATATCTTTGGCGCGCTTGGCAAAGGGGCGCTTGGTGAGCGAAATATCATCAATCGTCCACTCGATCGCTGAATTCAATAATTCAGCAATCACGATGAGAAAGAGCGTCGTGATCATCACCGCCGTCGACACGGCGTTAACCGGAAGAATGACGGCGAAGGGCGTTAGGATCGCGACAAAGATCAGGTCCTCGCGGAAGGAGGGTTCGTGGCGCACCGCGGCCCAGAAGCCATCGAGCGCATATTTGACCGAGGCGAAAAAACTCCGAACGTCGCGCCGCTTAGTCTCGGGAGGTGGGATGAGATCGCTCACGACTTGAGTTGTAGAGTTCGGCCGTTGTCGGACAAACTAAAATTATGCTGGCGGGGGCTCGGGGGGGCGGGGGTGGGGCTTAGTCGCCACTCCTTTTGGCGGCACGATTGGGCTATCGTGACCGATCTGGTATTCGGAGAAGTCATTCATGACATCTTGGTGCGGTCGGTCCTGTTTATAAATTTGCAAGATGCGGGCATGTTCTCGGTCCGTCGTCGGAAACATCTGGGCGGGCTCGCCCGGCAAGAAAATTGCCGTGTAGGAGCGCTTACCATCATCCATGCGTCGAATCAGTAGCATGGGGGGATTAAGACTAGGATTAGGCGAAGTGCAAATCTGGTCACTGAGTTGCGTTCGTTAGCTCAGCCGCATAGTCTGCCGCGATGCGCATCGCCTTAATTGCTGGAGCCAGTGGCCTCGTGGGAGGCGAATTACTGCGCGCGTTACTGGCGGCGCCGGAGTACGATCGGGTGATCGCGCTCGGGCGCCAGTCGCTCGATTGCGAACATCCGAAGCTCCGGTCGGTGCAGGTAAATTTTGCGGCACTCGATCAAGTCGTCGGCGAGCTGGGCTGCACAGATGCTTTTTGCTGTTTAGGCACTACCATCAAACAAGCGGGTTCACCGGAGGCCTTTCGCGCGGTCGATCAAACGGCGGTTTTGGCCTTTGCTTGGTTAGCGCAGCGTCATGGGGCCGAGAGTTTTTTGGTGATCTCGTCCTTAGGGGCGCACGCGCAGTCACGGGTGTTTTATTCGCGGGTTAAGGGCGAGATGGAGGCCGCGCTCGCGGTGCTTGGTTTTAAATATTTAGCAATATTTCAGCCTAGTTTACTGGTAGGGCCGAGGGTGCCCCCGCGGTTTGGGGAAAAAGTAGTGGCCTGCATGCTTGGCTTAGCCACGCCGCTATTAAGGGGGCCTTTACGAAAGTATCGCGTGATCCCGGCCGCCGTTGTGGCGCGGGCGATGCTCCGGTGCGCGCTCGGTGAGCGGGGGTCTGGCGTGCAGGTATTCCCATCTGACCATATTCAAGTGCTCGGTGCGCCCGGGGGCGCGGCGGCCTAATCGCCGCAGCCTTAACTCCAGCTGTAGTTAAAGCTAATGCTGATGCGCTCGGCGGCGGTGCGGTTGGTGGCGACCTCGTGGCGCAACCAGCTTTCAAAAAGAATCACGTGACCCGCTTGGGCGGGGTAGGTGATGTGGGGCTGATTGACGGGTTTGGCGCGGGACGTCTTAGGCGGAGCCGCCATAAATTTACTCAGGCGGGGGTCTTCAAATTTTAAGCCAGCGCAACCAGGGGGCGTGGCTACATAATAGGTGCCGCTGATAAAAGAGAGGGGATGCAGATGCAGGCTATGCGCGGTGTGCTCTGGCATAATGTTAACCCAGCAATCGCTCATCGCAATTTTTCGGCCCCGCAGATCCAGGTCGAGCTGAGCCGCGTAACGGCGCACTTGCCGCGTGAGGCGACGCTCGAGCTCCGTGAAGGTGGAGGAAAATTTATGCAGCTGGTTGAGTGAAGCGTAGGACGTGTAGCCGCCGGGGTAATTTTTTGCCGACCACCGTCGGCCGGCCCCATCGTAGGCGCGAAGGTTGCGGCACTCGGTGGCGAGGTCTTGATTGTAACGCTCCAGGCCTTTGCGCAGCAAAGGCTCCTGGTAGATAAAAGTAGAAAACCAAGCGCGGGTCGGCATGGACGAAGTTAACTGTTCTGGCAAAAAAAGCGCAATGCGGAAGCCGCCGGCTCTGCTTTGGTGATTTTGTGGTGGCTCCTCAAGAGTACTGGCGGTGGGTGATGAAATTAGCTGAACGGTGAGCGGGGTCTGAGAGAAAAAGATGGAAGCACTCAGGGGAAAGCGCCAAGCTGCGGAACTATGAAACGACTCGCGCTGATCGGTCTTTTTCTGGGACTCGCTGGACTCGGCTGGGGGGCGGATAAATTTTGGCAGCAATTAACCACCGAAGAGCGCGCTGCCGCGGGTTTAGATCAGCTCAGCGCAGAGCAACAGACTCGGCTCGATCAGCTGGCCGAGCGCTATGTGAAGGCCGGCGCGCGCCAGGCGGTGGCGGTGGCTCAAGTTAAAGCCAAGGCCGAGGGCAAGGCGGAGGCCATCGCGGAAGTAAAGGAGCAGAAAAAAATCACGCTCGGTTTAGCGCCCCGCGAAGATGATGAGGCGGAGGTCGTGCGGACACGCATCCTCGGTGATTTTCGTGGCTGGACGGGGCGGACCACCTTCACGCTCGCGAATAACCAAGTCTGGCAGCAGGAGGGTGGGGATAATTGCTTCTTCCCTAAAATGGTGGATCCCGAAGTGGAAATTCGTCCAGCGCGCCTTGGCGGATGGAAGCTGACGCTGCTGAAGGAAGGCTTGTGGATTCGAGTGAAGCGCATTCGTTGAGCGATCAGCCGTTAAATTTTTTTTTAAAAACGAAACACTGGCGTGACGATTCGATCGAATTCAGAATGATGCCGATGGAGATGAATAAAATAGCCTATCAGTTACTGTGCTTGATTATGATCGGGGGTGCGCTGCGGGCGGCGCCCGCCGTGCCGGTGGCTCCGCCGGTGGCGGAGGCGCCCCTGCGCGATATATTAGTGTACGCGGATGGTGATCGGGTGCTGGGTCGCTTGGTGGAGCGGACGCAATTCTTGATCGTGTTTCGGTCGGACCGCTTTGGTGAGATCCGCGTCCCCGCTGATCAAGTGGTGGTGTTGCAGCCTGATCGGTTAGCGGCCGTCGCGCCCGAGGTGAGGTTGACGAAACCTGAGGATGATCGTTTTTCACCGGTGCGTTTGACGGCGCAGCTGCGGTCATTTTTTGGGCCTTGGCATGGTAAGTTCGCCTTTTCGAGTGAGGTCGTCACGGACACGCAGCAGAGTAGTAATTTGGCGTCGGAAATTCAATTTAAGCGCGTTTGGAGAGTCGATGAGGTGCATTTTAAGGGGCGCTATGATTTCAATCAGGCCACGAACCTCACGACGACCGATATGCTGCGGCTCGAAGCGCTGTGGCGGCATGATTTCACTAAGGGTCGTTTCGCCCTCTACCGGCCATCGGCGGAGTGGAATCGCGCGAGCTTCAAGATGACCTTGCCCAACGATTATCTTTTGCTGCAGCAAGAAGTCGGCGTGGGGCTTAATTTATTTACCACCGAGCGACGCAAGGTTCGTATCGGCGCATCGGAGAATTTATTTGATGTGTGGAATACCTCGGTGGCGAATACGCCGCACAGCTCGCGGACGCTGGAGTCAGCCTTTCTCGAGACGGAGTGGGGACTGCCTTGGCGCATGAGTTTTAATCAGCGCAGCGTTTATTATTATTCGTTGAGCTCAGCCACGGATGGTTGGGAAA
>SXZN01000052.1 GCA_005787865.1 Opitutaceae bacterium
CCCAATACATCATCGCAGAGTAACACCGGCGTGACGCCGCTCTTGGCTTTAAAATAAGCCGCCTGCGCCAACCGCAAAGCGATGACGAGGCAACGCTGCTGGCCCTCTGAAGCAAATTGCTTCGCGGGGCGGCCATTAAGCAATAAATCCAAATCATCGCGGTGCGGCCCATGCTCCGTTGATTTCAACAAGCCATCCCGCGGACGACTCTTCAGCAGCAAGGCCGCAAATTCCTCGCGGGTGCTCGGCGCCGCAGCTGGAGCATAGATCAAACCGGCCGTCTCCCCCACTGGACCCAACTTGGCATGAGCGATCTGAAACTGGCGGCTCAATGCAGTGACCCCCACCGCTCGTTGCGCAAACAAAGTGAGCGCGTGCACGGACAGCTCATGCTCAAACGCGTCAAGGGCACCCAGATCGCGCCCGCCCTGCTTCAAGAGCATATTCCTTTCGGCCAAGGCTCGCGTGTAAGCTTGCAGCGCGATGAGATAGCTTGGGTCCATCGCCGCCAAAGTAAGGTCCAACCAACGGCGGCGCAGCGCGGGAGTACCGCGGAGAAACTGATTATCGTGCGAAGAAAAAACCACGGTAGGGAATTTCCCAATAAAGTCAGCCAACCGCGTGACGCGGCCCTGCTCCCACTGCACTTCGCGACTCTGAGCCGTCAAAGTAACCGTGATCCGGCTTGCGCCGAATTGCTCATGTTCGAGTAAAAAAGCTAATCCTGCTTGCGCTTGGTTGAGCCCAATCAGCGCCCGCGTCTCCGCCCCCCGAAAAGACCGTAATGCAGTTACATAACCGGCCGCTTCTAAAAAATTCGTTTTCCCCTGCGCATTCGCCCCACACAAAAAGGTGCGCTGCCCCCGCAACTCAACCGCGACGAGCGGCAGATTGCGAAAGCCTTGCAAAGTAATCTGGGTGAAACGCACAAGTAAGTCAGGCAAACGCGGTCACGGCTGTCCATTTGGTTCTTGCGGAATGGCAGACCGAAAGGTTTTTATCCGCCCTTATGAGCAAAGCCTCCCCCTCCACCACTGAAGTTGCCGTGCTGAAAACTAGCTACGGCGAAATGACCCTCGCTTTCTGGACCGACGTCGCCCCCGCGACCGTCGAGAATTTCAAAAAGCTCGCCCGCGCCGGCTATTACAACGGCACCGCCTTCCACCGCATCATCAAGGGCTTTATGATCCAAGGCGGTTGCCCCAACACTAAGGCAGGCCAGACCGGCATGCCCGGCACCGGTGACCCAGGCTACAAGATCAAGGCTGAGTTTAATAAAAAATCTCACGTCCGCGGCGTCATCTCGATGGCGCGCTCCTCGCACCCTGACTCCGCGGGTTCACAATTTTTCCTCTGCCACGGCGATGCTAAGTTCCTGGACAACCAATACACCGGCTTCGGCCAACTCATCGCGGGTGATGACGTGCTGGAACAACTCGCCAACGTTCCCACCAAATCCGGTGGTGGCGGCGAGAAGAGCACCCCGATCGATCGGGTCGCCCTCGAAAGCGTCACGATCGTCGCTCAGCCCTAAGGCCAGAAAAGGCTGAATTAACTCAGCCGATTCCCTATAACGAAAACCCGGTGGCTAGCGCCGCCGGGTTTTTTTGCGCTTATGTTGCGCGCTTACGAATCAAAACCCACCGCCTTAGCCACCGCATCATAAGTGATCCGCCCGTTGCGCGTGTTCACTCCGCGCGCGAGCCCCTTGTGCTCACTCAGCGCTCGCTCCACGCCTTTCTGCACCATCATCGCGATAAAGGGCTCGGTGGCCTGCGTCAGGCCCATGGTAGACGTGCGCCCCACGAGCGCCGGCATGTTGGGCACCGCATAATGAATGACCCCATGCTCCTGATAAGTGGGCTTCTGGTGCGAAGTGGCATGGATCGTTTCAATGCAGCCGCCTTGGTCGATCGCGATATCGCAGAGCACACTGCCGGGCCGCATTTGCGCGACCATTTTTCGAGAAACCACGATTGGCGCTTTGGCGGCAGGAATCAGGACCGCGCCGATGAGCAGATCAGCATCTGCCACGGCTTGTTCAATATTGGCCGGATTGGACATGAGCGTGACAATGCGGCCGCGATACTCGGTATCGAGCGCCTCTAATTTGCGCGTGTCTAGATCGAGGACGGTCACGCGCGCCCCCATGCCCGCCGCCATTTGCACGGCGTGCGCGCCAGAATTACCCGCCCCCACCACCACGACATGACCCGGCATAGTACCTGGGATGCCCCCGAGGAGAACACCCGAGCCACCGTGTTGGGATTGCAAAAAATAAGCCCCGATCTGAATCGAAAGCCGTCCGGCGATCTGCGACATGGGCTTGAGCAAGGGAAACGCTCCATCAGAGCCCTCCACCGTTTCGTAGGCTATCCCCAGAATATTTTTCCGACACAATTCCTTGGCCAGCGCCGGGCCTGCCGCGAGGTGCAAATACGTGAAGAGGGTTTGGCCCTGCTGGAGGAAATGATATTCGGCGGCGAGCGGCTCTTTAACTTTGAGAATCACGTCGGCACTTTTCCAGACTTTCGCCGCTGTGGCCACGAGCGTGGCGCCGGCTGATTTATATTCCGCATCGGTAAAGCCCGCACTGTCGCCGGCTGTTTTTTCAATGAGCACCTGGCCACCCAAGGCCGCCACGCGGCGGCAGAGACTAGGCGTCATCGAAACGCGGGTTTCACCAATTTTAATTTCTTTGGGGACGCCGATAATCATATGCCCTTGTGCATAGCAGCCAGAGGGGGAAACACAAGGAACCTCCCTTCGTTCGTTCAACTAAGCTATTTTTTCAACGCAGCGCTTGGTAATTATCCTTGCCGGTTGTCCCGAGCATTCTGTTAGTTGCCTAACCCACGGATGACCAAGCCCCTTACTTTGATTGTCGCCTGCGCGGAAAACCGCGTCATCGGCCGTGCCGGCAAACTTCCTTTTCGCATCCCGGAAGACCAGCAGTGGTTTCATGAAAAAACCGCCCATCAGACTGTCGTGTTGGGCCGGATTTGTTTTGAAACGTGGCCGCAAGTGCTCGCCGAGGGGCGGCAGTCCGTGGTCATTTCGTCGCAACCAGAACGCGTTAAGCAACACCTCGCTCACTTGCAACGAACGCAACCAGGCGAGGCGGCGAAGCCCGTCCACCTCGCCACGAATGTCACGACCGCCTTGGCCTTGGCCCAAACTTTACCTGGGGATATCATGATCTGCGGCGGCCAACGCATTTACGAAGAGACCCTGCCCATCGCGCAGCGGATATTAATGACCCTCGTGCACGCC